>CAYVFB010000076.1:310-17098 GCA_964450305.1 uncultured Ruminiclostridium sp. | reverse complement strand
AATCTTTCCAGCAGAGTGTCTTTGTTCTGGTCGCCTGTTGTAAGCTTCTCTGTTTCAGGTTCCCATGCTCGATTCTTGACATAGGTAATGATAAAGTTTAGGAACCGTCTTGAATTGATATGGAACAGGTTCTTTAGCCGCTTGATAATATCAAAATATTTATCCGATGGCACAAATGCTTCTCCTTCGGTCAAGGCTATGAAGCTTCTGTTGCCGCCGGTCCCATAGAACTGATACAAATTCATTTTATAATAGGTTAAAAAGTTCAGCAGGCTCAGCTTCAGGCCGGTATCAGCTTCGAAGCAGCGTAGTTTTTCACTTAAGAAACGGGCATTGATATTCACATTCTTCAAGTTCCGCAGAACATATTCCTTTGCTAATTTTTCAAGCTTAATGTAGCATCCCTTTGGCAGTTTAAAAATATCATACTCGATTACGTGGCTCAGCGACTGGCGCCCCTTTTCAATAATGGCACTGAACTTATCTTCATACTGGTAATTCTTATGGGCCTGACCGATAAAATCCAATACGGTCAAGTGATCCTTGCCCGGGCATAATCTTAAGCCACGCCCCAACTGCTGCAGAAATACAGTCAAGCTCTCTGTGGGGCGAAGGAATAGAACCGTATTGATTTCAGGGATATCCACCCCTTCGTTATAAATGTCTACCGTGAAGATAAAATTGATCTCTCCCTTTGACAGACGCACGCTTGCGTTCGCCCTTGTTTCGGCATCGGTGTCCGATAAAACCACCATCGAACGCAGACCCTTTTTCTTAAAGAACTCATGCATATGAAGCGCATGGTCCTTCGTGGCACAAAACCCGATCGCCCGCACTTCGCTGATGTCACTCAGGTACTGGTTTATCTTTTCTAATATCAGCTTCGCGCGATGATCATTGGCAGTATAAACATTCGACAGCTCTCTGGCATCATACCGGCCCGACCATTTCATTGCGCTGTAGTTCACCTCATCAGTAACCCCAAAATAAAGGAACGGGCACAGCAGCTGGCGGTCGATGGCTTCCGGCAATCTCATCTCTGATGCGATATGATGATCAAAATACTGAAAGACATCCTTGCCATCCATTCGTTCCGGTGTTGCTGTCAGCCCTAAAAGAATCTGTGGCTTGTAATACTCCAGAAGAAGCTGATATGAGGCCGCAGCGGCATGATGAAATTCATCCACGATAATGAACTGATAATATTCCGGTGTTGTCATCTGATGAAAGGCTTTGGAATTGAAGGTCTGGATGCTGATGAACAAATGCTCAATGCTCTGAGGAATTACATCTCCGTAAAAAGCATCTCCAAAATTCTGATCGCGTAAAATCACCCGGAAGGTTCGAAGGCTCTGTTCCAGGATCTCCTTACGATGGGCAACAAACAGCAGCCTTGAAGGCTCATTCTTTCTTGCCTTTACGAACCGGGCATAATCGAATGCAGACACAACCGTTTTTCCCACTCCCGTCGCTGCTACCAAGAGGTTCCTATACCGGCCGTGAATCAGCCGCTCCGCTTCCAGGTGGTCAAGCATTTCCCTCTGATACGGATGGGGTGTTATCGTAAAGAACAGTTCCTTCTGCAGCGCGGGACCCTGGTTTTGCTTCAGGGCATATTGAATGCGTTTTGCCATCTGGCTGTCTTGAATAGCCACGGTTTCAAACTCAGAATCATTCCAATAGCTGTCAAAGGCTATTTGAAATTTGCGGATGATGTCAAAGGAATCCCGCTCCGATACCTTCAGGTTCCACTCTAAGCCATTGGTTATGGCTGCTCTTGAAAGATTTGATGAACCGATATATGCGGTGGAGAAGCCTGTATTCCGTTTAAAGAGATATGCTTTTGCATGTAATCGGGTTGTTGAGGTATTGAAGGACATTTTTACCTCAATGCCGGGAATTTCACTTAAAACCTGAAGCGCCTTATACTCTGTAGCACCCATATACGAGGTGGTGATGAACCGAACCTTATGTGTTGGTGATTCCCGAACAAAACTGCGAAGCTCGTCCAGAATCAGCAGCAGTCCACTATAACGAATGAATGACATGATGATATCAATACTGTCTGAGGATAAAATCTCTTTTTTGATTTCATTGACCATATTGGGTTCGACCGTGGTGGCCCCCGTGAATAAAGTGCTTTCTGAAATCGATGTTTCCGGCCTCACTGGGTTTGGAGCATTTTCTAAAGAATTGATTGTGTTGATTTTCTGATAAAGTGCAAGCAGCATCTCGTGTTGCTGATGAATTTGGTATTGAAGCAGCGCATCGTTTTTACATTGCTTCGCCAGGATTTCAATCAGCAGATTACAAGCCTTAACCTGTTCGGCTAAACTTTCATCTTCGTTTTTTATCTCTTCACGAATAATCCTCAGCGCACGCTGAATTACCCGGCCTGTATAACGAGACAAAATTATTGACGCCTCTTCAGGGTCGATTTCCTTGGTTTGCTTATAGTAATTCTCCAGTTTGTTGATTTGTTCCTTCAGTGATGCCGAGATGATTTCTTCGTATAGTCCGCTTGGTAAGGACATTAAACACCCTCCATCAGTTCTCCACGAATATTTTCCTTGGCAAAAAGCTTCGGATTTATATCAATTCTCCTATCAGCATACCACACACCCTGGACAAACCATGTCTTCCATGCTGCACTTATTTTTTATACTTCTATCCCATCCTCTTCGCCTCTCACATCACCTTAAATCGTAAGGCTTCAGGCTCCATCACTTCGGTATCCCCACCAAAGCGCCGCACCCATAGAAGGATATCTGGCGTATACGTTGTTTTCTTCTCAACTGTCCATCCTCTTCATAGATGTAAAAATGCTTGGATAAATCGTCAATATCCCGTTCAATCGTTTTTATTGTACTTGCTAATCAAAGTCGAAATTAGTTGAAAAAACAATTATTTATTTGCATATTATCATAAAACCCTACTCATGGCAACTTATCCATCCATTGTAATAAAGGGTAACCAAAGAAGTGGTTCGGGAGCAAGGGGACTTCCTTGTCGGGTAATTGGATCTTGAAAACAGTTTTTGAAATGGGCGACAGCACTTTCATCGCAACCTTGCCGATGGGAAAGAATTTTTCCATGTACCACGCGAGTACTCCGGTAGCTTCAGGCATGTATATAATTATGCTCTTTTATTTTGTTTTTCCCTTTTATTTATGCATACCAAATGATAAAAAGCAAAGATTGCTGCCATAGGTTTAAAAATGATGCGGAGCGTGCTATAATAAGGCAATGGCAATTTTTAATTCAACAGGTATTCAGCTTTTGTATCTCCGTACGGCTTATCGATCCATACAAAGGAGTTTCCGATATGCGTGCATTGTTAATCAAAATAAAAAAAATACTGTTTTGGACCATAATCCTTTTAGCTTTCTTTTTCTTTGCCAATATCTCCTGCCGCCTGTTGCTGGTGAAAAAGCCGGTTAAGGGACAGGTCAGGCAGGGTGTGATCGACCTGAAAGGGTTGCTTCCAGAAGACCAGGTTCTCGTCTTAAATGGAGATTGGAAGTTTTTTAGCGGCGTATTGCTCGAACCCGGAGAGGAACATAGCAATAACGTTTCATATACAGCGGTTCCGGGTTCCTGGGCTGACAAATCTGAAATTCCGGTTTTCGGCACAGGCACCTACAGGCTTCTTATTCATGGATTGCAGCCAAACAAGCTTTACGGTCTCTACATCGCAAACGCTTCTACGTCATATCAGTTATTTATCAATGGACAGGCTGTGAAGCAAAAGGGAGTCGTTTCCGCTAATCCAGAGGAATATCGACCGGAAACCGCGCCCGAAATTGCTCTTTTTCATACAAGCACAGATTCCGTGGAAGTGACCATTCACATGGCAAATTACACGAGGACAATCAGCGGCCTGACAAGGGAAGTTGCACTGGGCACCGAAAAAGCTCTGTCTTTATACCGTGACGCTCAGATGACCACAGACATCCTCTATCTCGCAGCAATTCTGACCATGGCGCTTTTTTATTTGATCCTGTTCAAAATAAAAAATGACAATGCTGCCCTTCACTTCTCCTTATTCTGTTGTCTTATCGCTTTCGACGGATCTTTTTCCAACATGCAGCTGGCCTTTCAGGTTCTCCCAAACCTTTCGTTTGAGACCGGTGTCAGAATTGCCTTTTTATCCGACACTTTCATGCTTCCGGTTTTTATATTGTACATTCGAAATCTTTTCCCCCAGGACACGCCCGTCATTTTAAAGTATATCTCCATAGCGGCGGCCATTGTTCAGGCAATATTGATCTTCGTTTTACCGGTATACGCATTTTTGGATTATTACGTTATTTATTATATCCTGCTCGCTATCCTGAGTCTGCTCATATTGATCTCTGTGTTCCGGGCCTTCAGACGCAAAAGGAGGGGAGCCTGGCTCATCCTCGCAGGAGCCAGCGTTGTGTTCGTCACTGTTATAAATGATATCCTGCATTCCCAGTTGATCATTCAGAGCAGATATTTTCTGAGCTTTGGGGTTTTCATCTTTGTGATTTGCCAGGCTGTTTTAATCGCGTTACGATATTCATGGGTTGTAAAAGAGGCGGAAAACCTTGCGGTTACCCTTGAAAACAAGTTTCAGCAAAGAACTGAGGAGCTGTTGCATGAAAAGGACAGGCTTGAAGTAATGTCCCAAATGGATGACATGACCCATATCTATAATAAACGTGCCATTATGGAAAAGCTGGCGGAAGAGCTGAAGAATTATCAACGTTCAGGGCATACCTTCTCAATCGCCATGATCGACATCGACTTTTTTAAAGCGATCAATGATAACTATGGTCATATCATTGGGGATCGCGTCATTGAGCGGATTGCTGCGATGATTTCCGAAAACCTCCGGAAAACCGATATCTGCGGACGGTTTGGCGGTGAAGAATTTATCATCATCATGCGGGAAACCAACCTGAAAGGAGCCTACACTGTTGCGGACAAGCTCAGATTGGTCGTTTCCGAATCAATAATAGAGACTGAAAAAGGACCGATCAACTTAAAAGCCAGCATCGGGCTGGCTGAAGTAAATCCAAACATGGAAGACCCCGACGAGTTATTATACTATGCGGATAAAGCCCTCTATCGCGCAAAGGATAACGGCAGAAACCGTGTGGAATGCTATGCGTTGGGCGAGTAAGCTCCTTCCCCGCTTAATTTCCATGCCCATCTGTTTTCATATTCATTTATATCAGCTATAGCTTCTACCGCCGCCATTCCCAGTTAAACGGTCACCGGGAATTTCTCACGATCTACCCTTTTTAATCTTGTTGAGCTTGGCGTTCAGATTCAATAAATCTTCCTTGGTCAGGGTAACACCCATGGTCCCGATCATGCCACTCAGCCGCAGAACAGTGAAGCCGCCGAGCATGTTTATCATGGCATCGTTCATTTCAAAACCGCCGGCAACCTTGCTACCCTTCTTTGGCAGCATTTTAGCAATCAGCCCCATGAACAGCAGCTTACCCTTCACGGTCTTCATGATATCTCCGATCTTATCGTTCAAAGAGAAATATCCCTCGGGCATCGTGATATCAAACCAATTTAAAACAGCGTTCTTTTCCTTCAGACGGTAGGACTCGTCGAAGACCTCCACTTTGTTGATCCTGCCCTCGTCCCTTAGCTTACCGGCAACAGCTGCAAGAGTAGTCTCGCCCGTATTGGGCACATCGAAATAAAAGAAGTGGTCGGCCGCTTCCTTCCTGCCCAGGGAAACGCCATTGGCAAACAGCTCTACGACCGGCTGATTGGAGTAAACGGTGACCTTTGTCACGTCCTCGACACGGTTGATGTAACGCTTTCCGCACAGGTGGACGAAGGGCTCGTCGGACAACCAGGCCTTATAGGCATAGAACGAGTCTTTCTTGTACTTACGGTCGAAGGTGATCAGTCCTTTATGGTTCTGGCCATTCTCACCGCCCTCACTACGGGCGTCAGCACCAAAGTCAAACATATTCCACACATGGGTAGCCCACATATATTTGCGGCTGAAAAGCTGGCGGATCAACTCTTCGTGATAGAATGCCTGATACTCCTCGGTATAATCGCCCTGCACAGGCTTGGAGGTATGCCAGTTCAGCGCCTCACAGCCATATTCAGAGCAGCCGATGGGAGTGTTGGGATACCTGGCATGGAAATTGTCAAACCAGGGGCCGTTCATGGAGGTGTCCCCGCCATACCAGCCAAAGTAGTGGTTATATGAGACGACGTCGGGAATATGAACGTAGGGGCTGTTAATAGGACAAGGAGAAACCACTGCAATGGCAGTATAACGGGTCTTGTCCATCTCATGACACAGATCATTCAGAATATGGTGGTTCTCGATCAAGTCGGGATCTTTGTCTCCCTTCATGCTGACCTCATTGGACAGGCCCCACACCACAATGGAAGGATGGTTGTAATTCTGGACGATGAGTTCTTTCATCTGGCTGACAGTATTCTCACGGGCGGAGGGCATGTGCTGGGAAATGTATGGAATCTCGGCCCAGACCACCATTCCCCGTTCATCGCACAAATCATAGAAATACTGATCATGCTGATAATGGGCAAGACGTATGGTGGTGAAGCCAGCCTCGCAGATCAGGTCCATATCCTCTTGATGATGCTCCGGCGACAAGGCGTTTCCGAAGCCCCAACGATCCTGGTGACGGGACACACCCCGCAGGGGGTACTCCTCGCCATTGAGGAGGAAGCCTCTTTCAGGATCGATTTTAAAGGTACGGCAACCGAAGCGGGAAGAAACGCAGTCGATGACATCCCCGTTGTCCATCAGCTCAATCCTGGCAGTATATAGATAGGGATCTTTTCGGCCATGCCACAAACGGACATCGGCGATATCCAGCATCACCCTGGTGTTACCAGTCTCAACTCTGGCTACCTCGCTGTCACAGGCATCAAAAATGGTGTAACGCAGCTTCTGTCCCATCTTCGAGTTCGTCATCCATGTCTCGATCTCGACCCTGGCGTCCTTGCCGCACACCTCGGGGGTGATCTTCAGGGCGGGTCCGCCGAAGTATTCCAAATCAAAGTGGGATTCATTGACACAAATGATGTTTACATCACGGTACAGGCCACCGTAAAAGGTGAAGTCGGCAACCTGGGGATAGACCTTGTCGTTGGCAGCATTGTCCACGGTGATGACAAACAGGTTGTCACGGGTCAGGCTCCCGGTGATATCCACACGCCAGGTGGAGTAGCCGCCGTCATGATGAGCCAAATGCGTGCCGTTCAAATACATGTCGGCAGAGGAGTTGGCGCCTCGCAGCTCCAGATAGTAGCGATCAGCCTGGGGAAGATCCATCTTATCCAGAGTTTTGGCATAGTAGCATGTGCCGCGGTAGTAATCGTTGCCGCCATCCTGGCCGTCGATGGCATTCCAGGTATGGGGCAGGTTTACCCAATCCCAGTTCAGGGGAAGCTGGGCTGGAGCTTCAGCAGCCTGCTTGGTAAAGGCCCATTTGGAGTTGAAATTATATACAAATCTCAAGGGAAAACCTCCTTTATTCATTCTTTTATGAATGATAGACAGATCGTTACTTGTCTGCCACCTTTATCATGCTCATTGAATGGAGTTGGAATCCAGCTTAATCTGCGGCTGACTGGACTTTTCTGGCATCAAGCTCGGCGTTCATCCTGGCCAGACTCTTCTTGTCCAGGTTGTAAATCAAAGCCAGGCCGACAAACTGAAGCGCGGCACTCATGGTATACAAAGCAGCAACCAGGTAGCGCATTCTGACAGCCACATCAAAGGTCTGGTTGCCTTCATTGGCCTCAATATACCCCAGGGACGACATGATGACTAAGGACAGCGCGGGGCCGATTCCCTGGGCCAGCTTACGGAAGAAGGAGTGCAGGGAGTAAGTCACACCCTCCTCACGAACACCATGCTTCCACTGGTTATAGTCGATGGCATCGCCCATCAGGGCCCAGGAGACAGTGGAGTAGATACCCATGCCCAGGCTGTTGACCAGCTGGCAGAGGATGTAGATGATCAAGCCGGACATATCGGGCGTAATGGGCAGGACCAGCATAGCCACACAGGCTACCAGGCTGCAGATGGAGCCGATAACAGAAAGCTCCTTCTTTCCATATTTTACGACCATCTTTCGGGCCAGGGGCGTGAATAGAAAGATAGGGATCATTGCGAACAGCTGCACAACACCGGAAATTTTAGCGTTCGCAAAGTAAGACTGGAACAGGACCTGAACAGCCGTGGCAGCGCCCTGCATGCCCAGGAACATCCCCATGGCAGCTACGGTGGCACCCACTGCAGGACGGTTGCTCAGGAAGTTGCCCATGGCCTTGAAAACATTGAACTTGGGTTGATCTTCATTACATTTTACAGGCTCCTCCACACGGATCTCCGTATTGCGTATCATGAACTGGAAGGCAATGAAGCCAACGACACCCATGAGCAGGGCTACAAAAAACACACGCTCGCCGATGATATTGTTATTGGCATCAAAGATCAGGAAGGGCAGGATGACCATAGGCAGCATGTTACCGAGCAGGGACCCCACAGAACGCCAGGCAGACAGAGAGGCGCGGTCGGCGGGCTCATTGGAGATGAGGGACAGCAGAGAGCCATACGGGACATTTGCAATGGTATAGAAGGCGTCCCACAGCACGTAGCCGCAGACATAGATGATGACCTTGGCTGCAGCGGGTGCACCCCTCCAGGGGATGAAGCACAGGGCGCCGCCCACAATAAGGCCGATGGAGCCGAAAAAGATGTAGGACAGAAACTTGCTGCGCTTATACTTGCGTTTATCGGCATCAATGATGGAGCCGATAAGCGGGTCGTTGATTGCATCCCAAACCTGCACCACGATCAACAGCGCTGCATACAGGATGGAATCCATCCGCATGAACTGGGTCCAGAAAAGTGCCATGGTGCCCTTCAGGGCAAAGCTCATGTTACAGCCAAAGTCACCGGCAGCGTAGGCAAGACTGTCACGTATGCCAAACCTGCGATGGCCGTTTACGTCCAACTGGACTGCTTTTCTCATTTGGATACCCCCTCTTCTCGTAATACACTCGTTAAAGGATCGCCGTTCGCTTCTAATAACTTCTTACCCATTTCTATCAAACAATGACCACAACAGAGAGAAAAATTTTCAGCAGCTTTAGGATTTTTCACTGAATAACAATACCCTTGATCAATATCTCAAACCGGTGTAATTCCCAGTTAAATCAGATGCTTATTCAGCAGGAAGGCTTCCTGGTATGCTGCTTTTCCTGTTTCTGCAATGGCCTGTGCCACCTTTTGCAGGATTCAAAAGCTCCGAAAGCGCATGAGGCCTTTAATCAAAAAGCCCATACAAAAAATTCCACTGTATTATTTTTACAGTGGAATAAATGTTTTGTCATGGAACCCAAATCCCTATTTTTTTTCCGACAGCAATCGTTCCATCAAGGCAGATTGTTTTTGACGCGCGGTGCCTGTGAGACCCACAGCTTTCGGACGATTCATCACAATAAAGTTTAATTCATAATCGTTCATTCACTTCCGTTTTTTCGTTCTGATAAAGAAGGAACTGACAACAGGTGCCAATAAGCTCGTTCCGGCAACAACCAGCCATTGGTCTCCAAGCAGAGGCACTGTCTTAAACAGGTTCTGTAAAAAGGGTATATATACCACTGCAAGCAGCACTCCAAGAGATATTAGCACAGAAGCAACCAGCCATAAATTGTTTAAAAACGGAATTTGAAAAATGGATTTCCTTTCTGATTTACATTCAAACACATGGATCAGCTGGCTTAATACAAGTGTTACCAGCGCCCCCGTTCTGGCGCATTCAAGGTTCCCTGTGATTTCTTGTACCAGGACAAAGGACAAAAGGGTTGACAAACCAATGAAAATGCCCCTGACGATGATCAGACGCCATAAGCCGCCGGAAAAAACATGCTCGTCCGGTCGTCTGGGTTTCTGGTTCATCACCTCGCCGGAGCCAGGTTCCATGCTTAATGCAATGGCCGGCAGGCCATCCGTCACCAGGTTTACAAGCAGAATCTGCACGGCCAGAAGAGGTACAGGCAACCCTACCAGCATGCCAAGGAACATGGTCAGCACCTCGCCAATATTGCACGATAAAAGATATCGGATAAATTTTCTGATGTTGTTGTAAATATTCCGTCCCTCCTCCACTGCGGCAACAATGGTGGAGAAATTATCATCCATCAGAATCATCGACGCTGCCTGGCGGGTAACATCCGTTCCGGAGCAGCCCATCGCTACGCCAATGTCGGCTTCCTTCACGGCGGGAGCGTCATTCACACCATCCCCCGTCATCGCTACAATATGTCCCTCTTCCTTATAAGCCTTCACAAGCCTCAGCTTATGCTTTGGCAGCACCCTGGCGAAAACAGCCGTATCCTTCAGGCGTTTTTTCAAGTCCACATCGTTCAGGTTTTCCATTTCATTTCCGGTAAGAACCTCCTGGTTTTCATCAATAATTTTCAGCGCTTTGGCTATCGCACGGGCTGTTTCTTTGTGATCACCGGTGATCATCACCGGACGTATACCGGCTATTCTGCATTGCTCAACTGCATCATAGGCTTCTTTTCTGGGCGGATCCATCATACCTGCCAGGCCGACGAACATAAGGTTATGCTCCAGGTCTTTGGGAAGGTCCGAACCTTTCCCCAGGCTGCGAACTGCCATGCCGATTACGCGGAGCGCATCATGGGCCATGAGGTTGTTTTCATTTTCGATTCTGTGCAGGTCATGAGCCTCCATAGGCCTTTCTCTGTCCGCCACCATTACGGTGGAACACTTTTGCAGGATAACCTCCGGGGCTCCTTTTGCAAAGATTACCCTTTCCCCGGATGGCATTTGGCACAGCACCGACATCATTTTACGGTCGGAATCGAATGGAATTTCCTTAAGCCTTTTATATTCCTTCGTAATCATCAACGGGTAGAAGCCTGCTTCCAGGGCTGCCTGAACCAAAGCAACCTCGGTAGGGTCACCAAGGAATATATCTGAGGTGTTATTCTGTGCTTCCCTGGAGACCTCCTGCACATTCACATTGCTGCATAGAACACCGGTGAGCATCATCCAGTTCAGTCCGGAAATGTTTGCAGGCACGATTGTCTTGCCCTGCAGCGTGAATTTGCCTTTTTCGAGATCTTTCCCATGGAGGATTTGGTATTTTGATCTGCCTGAATACAGCGAAACCACCCGCATTTTGTTTTCAGTCAGGGTTCCTGTTTTGTCCGAACAGATCACGGTGGCACAACCCAGCGTTTCCACTGCGGGAAGCTTTCTGACCAGGGCGTTCCTCTTAACCATGCGCTGAACGCCCAGTGCGAGCGCTATTGTAACAACGGCGGGCAGACCTTCGGGAACAGCGGCAACAGCCAGACTAATCCCTGATAACAGCATGGTAAATACTGCTTCGCCGCGTATAATGCCAGTGAGTGCCACGATCATGCAAATGATGAAGCAGCCCGTTACAATATAGCTTCCAAGCACCTCCAGCTTCTTCTGCAGTGGTGTGTCCTGGCTTTGTGCCTGTTGGATCATGTGGGCGATCTTTCCCATTTCAGTTTCCATACCGGTTTTTGAGATGATGGCCTTGCCTGTGCCGGCTGTGGCAATGCATCCCATATAAACACAGGTTTTTTTATAGGCTTCCGGGGTTGTTTCTGATACAGCTTCCTGGGGTGAAAACTGCTTTGCGACGGGCATCGATTCCCCGGTGAGCATGGATTCATCCACCTGCAGATCATTGGCTTCCACCAGAAACCCATCCGCTGGAATTCTGTCCCCGGCTTCCAATAAAATGTGATCCCCCGGAACGATTTCTTCCGCCGGGATCTCACGCAGTTCATTGTCCCTGAACACCCTGGCCTTAGGTGCCGCCAGCTTTTCCAATGCCTCCATGGTTTTTTCCGTATGCAACTCCTGATAAAAACCTAAAAAAGCATTGATAAAAACGATGGCCAACACCGTCATTGCTTCAGTGATCTCACCCATGATCATGGATATGGCCGTCGCCGCCAAAAGCACCAACACCATAAAATCCGTGAACTGGGAAAACAGCAGCACAACCCACGACTTTTTCTTTTTTTGTTCCAGCCTGTTTTTTCCATAGATCTCAAGCCTTCTTTTGGCCTCCCTGTCCGGCAGGCTCAAATCTCTTTTCCTGTTTTCCGCATGACTGGGTAAAACCTTTACAGCATTCATAACAACGCCTCCTGATGCCTAATGGAATGATTAGGATGAATTTCGACGTTTCATAAGGCTTGTATAAACCCAAAGATACTCTCTGTTTATATGACTCAACAGCGCTCTGGTTCATCATATGCTTGTTCGGCGTTGATTAGTACAAGCCGAATGCAGCAAAAAAGGTAAAACCCGGGTGCGTGCCAAAGGAGCGTGACAAAGGGGCACTCTTCCAGGAAGGATAACCCCACCACCGGAACGCTCTCCCAGGAATTATAACTCCGGCATGCGAATGCTCATATATGCGTGAGCTCATAAAAAAGAACTCACACAAAATGTGAGTTCCTCCATAACCACCCGCACACAATCATCCAACGGTGAGCAGGTAATGATTCATTAAACAAATACCGGTGAGGGTTGCCTCGTTGAACGGCTTAAGCAAATTCCTCAGATTGAAATCTCCAACCCGACGGGGCAGTGATCCGAGCCCATGACATCGGCGTATATCATGGCATCCTGAATTTTATCACGGATTCTGTCAGACACCACGAAGTAATCAATGCGCCACCCCACATTCTTTTGCCTTGCGTTGAACATATAGGACCACCAGGTGTATGCGTCCTTCCTGTCCGGGTACATGTATCGGAAGCTGTCGGTAAAGCCGTTTTGCAGCATAATGGTCATTTTTTCACGCTCCTGATCGGAAAAACCCGCATTGTTTCGATTGGAGGAGGGGTTTTTCAAGTCAATTTCCTGATGCGCCACATTCAAATCTCCGCAAAAAATGATTGGTTTGGTCTGATCTAACCTGGCCACATAAGACCGAAAATCGTCCTCCCATTGCATCCGATAATCCAACCTGGCCAGTTCACGCTGGGAATTGGGCGTATAAACGGTTATCACATAATAGTTTTCATATTCGGCGGTGATGACCCTGCCCTCATTATCGTGAATATTTAAGCCGATGCCGTCGACAACCGAAATGGGCTTTTGCCTGGAGATAATTGCAGTTCCTGAGTAACCCTTTTTCACGGCATAATTCCAATATTGATAATAGCCTTCCAGTTCCAAACTGATCTGACCTTGCTGCACCTTTGTTTCCTGAAGGCAGAAAATATCCGCATCCATCTGCCTGAAAAAGTCCATAAAGCCTTTTTCCAGACAAGCCCTGATTCCATTCACATTCCAGGATACCAGCTTCATAAATCCCTCTATTCCGCCGTAAACGGCATTCAGTTCTCTTGCAACCCCATCATCGAGGTAATTCACAGTTAACTTATTATAGCAATAGTATCGTTTTGTTTGCAAATTGTTTTAGTACGTGGTGTTTTCAATCTACCGGCTGCGCAAGCTGCACCCCAAAGCCACAAAGCATCCATAGGATTGGCGATACCGACACCACGCTGTCGTTTAAGACACTGATGATCAGATATCCGAGCACACTGGCAAGAACAGCGAAAGCCATCTGTGTTCTTTCCCCCTGATCAAAGCGCAAGTGTAGTAAAACACTCTTTATGATGAACCATCCAAAAAACACAAGAAGGCAAACAAGTGATAATACGCCTGAACCCAGGGCAACCTGCAGGTACCAGTTGTGTGGCTTTCCGATAATAACCCAAATGCTGCCGTAGTTCAATTTACCAACAAAGTCGTTCTGCGGGAAAATATATGCGAAGGTGTCCGGGCCATACCCCCACAATAAAGCGTTTTTCAACAGCGGAATAGCTCTGGACCAGATATAGCCGCGTCCCGATGCAAAGGATTCGTTTTGAATTCCCGTAAAGGTTTCAACCGGCACGATATCAGCCAGAACACTGTTAAAGCCCACCACCTTCATACTCTGCCCTGTGTGCACAAACTCAATGTCCTTTCCGCCCATCTCAAGAAGGATCCACTGAACCTCATCCTTCTGCTGTATCCAGGCGCGGATGTCTTGATATGGCTTTTCTGTCAGTGTCAGGCTCTGGCTGCTTTCATCGAAATCGGAAGGAATCAGATTTCCCGCCCCATCTTCAAGCCTGAAGCCATGATGTTCCCTCCGGACCATTAAAGTCCATTGATTCGTTTCGATCACTGCAGAGTCTTCATCCAAACGAATATCCCGAAAGACAAGCTGAGCCTCCTTGCTGACCTTTGGCGCGAATGGATTCAAGCTTTGAACCTCTTTCAGCACAATACCCTGCGTTGCTGTGTTCATGGCGATAAAAATGAAGCTGGCATATGTCAAAGCGGCCAGCACCCACAGAAACTGCTTTTTCAGGCTTTTCCAAAAGAAGATCACCATCATCGGGCAAACAACCAGAAAGCTGATATATGCAGCTCTGGACAGTGAGCTAAATAACAAAAAAATGGCAGAACCAAAATAAACGATCACCGATAAAATTTTATGTGGTAACCTTTTCTCCCTCAAAACCATCAGAACCGACAAAGGAATCAGGAGCACCGCGTAGGTGCCTGTATAATTGGAGTTACCGATTGTAGAGGTTATACCCGATACATCCGCTTTTCCCTGAACTGCTGCAAATTGAAGGCCTTCGCCGGGTATCAGGCTGTTGATCAACGGGCTGCCTGCAAGCTGGAGCAATCCAACCAATGCTACAACCACTGCACCACACAATACGAGTTTTACAGCAATCAGGATTCTATCTTCACTATCTGCAAAATAAAAGGAAAAAATGAGGATAAGCGCATAACAAATCTGGGTAAGGGCCCCCTCATAATGGTCTGCCAGGCCAAAAACAGAAGTAATTTTTGCTTGTGAGAAGCCTACCGAAACAATGATCATGAAGATGTAAGGAATGAATAAACTGAAGATCCGGGGCATGGGTTCTGCTTTTTTCAATAGAAATGTCAGAAACAGCATGATGGTAGCCCCATAAAGCACCCACACCTTAATAAAATGAAAGTAATCCTCGTATCCTTCTGCTGTAGCAATCAAAAACCGAATTTCAGAAGTATATGCAACAGGGATGCGAAGGACGATGACGGGAATGACAAAAGCAATCAGAAAAAACGGGATGAACTCCCAGTGAAAAATGAACGTACTATGTCCGCTTTTTTTTTCAACCGGGTAATCATTATTCATGGAACTAACAGATTGTTTTTTCAGGGCAATCACCCCCGTATATGATTATTCTCAAAAAGCCTGCTCATAAAACAAACCTTTTGAGAATAGTTGATTTTCTGTTTATCGCAGTGGTACCCCCTGGCAGGCAGCCTGGCTGCGACAGAACGATATTGATTTAAACAGGAAAGCTTCAGTGAGACAAACCGGTGGTCATGGCTTCATTGGATAGGGAATAAACCCCATCGTTCATTCAATTTTAACGAACTTATAGGGAGAGCCGGAAACAAAGACATAACGCCTGCCTTCCTTATCCTCAAAAATAGCGTTGTTTAACGAATTGACCCGCTTTAGCTCAATGACATTTCCGGTATCATCGGTGATTCGGTAACGGACAGCAGACACGTTTTCAATATTGTAGCTGGACCCTTCCGCAAGAACCGCAGCGGGATCTTCCTGCCGGTTGATCAGCAATATAATACTTAAGGTAATGACAACAATAGCCCCTACAATAATTAAAACAAGCTTTGGGTTTCTATTAGAATTCATTTGGTTTCCTTTCTATTCCGCATTCTGCATACAATAAATTCTACAGAAGGTTTGTCCTGAATAAAGCCTCACTAATAAGTATACAAAAACCCCCGGTTTTGTCAACCGGGGGCTTATTAAAACTTTGTTACTCAGCCATCTTTTTATAGCTTTCGTATCTGGATTTCGCATCCTGCTGCGCCTTGGCGAAAAGCTCGTCGGCGATATCCGGGAAGGTTTTCTTCAGGGAGGTGTAACGAACTTCACCATCCAGGAACTTCTGGAAGTCTTCCGTGGGTTCCTTGGAATCAAGCGTGAACGGGTTCTTCCCTTCCTTCTTCAAATCCGGATTAAAACGCCACATATGCCAATAGCCTGAATCAACAGCCTGCTTGGTTCTGGCCTGGGTGCGTCCCATTCCTTCGCGGATGCCATGGTTGATACACGGTGCATAGGCGATAATGAGCGACGGGCCATCATACTTTTCAGCCTCGGTAATGGCTTTGAGGAGCTGGTTCTTGTCAGCGCCCATGGCAACCTGTGCGACATACACATATCCATAGGTAGTGGCAATCATACCCAAATCCTTTTTCTTCACCTTTTTGCCCGATGCGGCAAATTTAGCCACTGCTGCGGTCGGTGTGGACTTGGAGGACTGACCGCCGGTGTTGGAATATACTTCGGTATCAAATACCAGTACATTCACATTTTCACCCGATGCCAGCACATGATCCAGGCCGCCGTAACCGATATCGTAAGCCCAGCCGTCGCCGCCAAGGATCCAGACGGACTTCTTGATAAGATAATCTTTCTTGCCCAAAATAGCATCTACCAGTTTTTTCGCTTCGGCACTGACTGAATTTGCTTCGATAGCGGCAAGTACATCGGCAGAAGCATTCTTGGAGGCTTCAGCATCTTCCCTGCCGGCGATCCAATTGTTAAAAGCATCCTTCAAAGCAGCGGGAATATCCATATTCAACAGTGCCTTCATGTTGTCTTCAATGGCGTCACGGTTATG
>CAYVFB010000076.1:0-293 GCA_964450305.1 uncultured Ruminiclostridium sp. | reverse complement strand
CCATATTCAGCATTGTCTTCGAACAGTGAGTTTGCCCATGCGGGGCCCTTGCCGTCCTTGTTTTTGGTGTATACCGTTGCCGGCGCGGAGCCGCCCCAGATGGAGGAGCATCCTGTAGCATTGGCGATGACCATTCTGTCACCGAACAGTTGGGTGACGACTTTGATATAAGGTGTTTCACCACAGCCTGCGCAAGCGCCGGAGAATTCGATCAGCGGCTGTGCGAACTGGCTGCCCTTGATGGTTGTAAGCGGCATCAGGTCATCCTTGACGGAAACCTTTTTAGTTGCATA
>CAYVFB010000075.1:0-17577 GCA_964450305.1 uncultured Ruminiclostridium sp. | reverse complement strand
GTCGCTGCCGGATTTATATGAAAGCCTTATGGTTATTCGCCATAAGGCTTTTTTCCATAGGAAGTTAAAAGAAATTACAAAATAATTGGATAGACGGGACAAAGGGACCTGTTCCTCCTGTCCCACATGAAAGGGACAAGGAGCCTTCGCCTCGCCCCCTGTCCCTTTCATGAAAATGAAGAGGTATACTTTAAGGATTCGCTGCTATTTACCATAAACTTCAGTAAAGTGTTTTGTCCGTTCCTCAATGATGGTCTTGATTCCCACCTTCTCCAACTCGCTCATATATTTATCGTATGTTGCGTCAAAATCAGCTTCAGGGCAGGTTATACACTGAACGATGTATTCATCTCTAACAATTCCGATATCCGTAATCAAATCCGGTGTGGAGGGAGATGTATAGGTAGTATCATTTACTATTTTTCCGGAAAGGGCATTCACGTAGTTGTCTACCACATGCTGCTCATATCCGGGGGCTTCCTTTGATGTACAGGCATTGAAGTCATCGACGGTTGCAAAATAACCCTGATTCCCTACCAGGAAAATATCTGTACGAATCCAGTCTTTATCCTTACTGTTAAATGCTGCGTCCTTGACGATGGGTATACCCTTGTCAAAGGTGAAGTTTTCTCCTTCAAAACCGTGATACAGTACAAATCCGCCTTCTTTCGTACATTGCCAGTCCAGATAGGTCATACAGGCTTCAACCGTTTCTGCGTCTGCTGTCAGGGGACAGAAGTTAATGAGCCCGCCCAGTGCATAAGCTGCGCTATACTGCTTACCATCTTTTGCATTGTACAACGCAGGGATTGAAACTATATCAGCACCAGGTTCATTCTCCTGAAGCGTTTTCAACAAAGAGCCTCTTAATACGTCAACGCTGCCATTTACAGAGTATTCAAAGAATCCCAACGCACCAGAGACAATATAGCTCTTAAAGTTATCCTCAGAAAGCGTATAATATTCTTTATGCATCAATCCTTGATTGTACGCTTTATTCATGAACCGATAAAATTCACGGTTTCCCGGATCATAGTAGTCACCATAGGAATCATCCCTGTCGGTCTGACTGTTGGCTACTGCTGCTTTCATTGGATCGTTGGCTATATGGGAAAAAGCTATCTTCATATTCCACATATTATACAGGTTGATACCGATAACATCCGATCTGCCATCAGGATTATTTTTTACCATTTTATAAATTGCTTCATACAGCTCATCGGTTGTCTCAGGTATTGGCAGCCCAAGTTTATCCAGCCAATCTTTACGGATAAATAAATTTGACTTTGCTGTCGTAGCCCTTTTTGCAACAATACCGTAAAGCTGATTGTCAGGCTTTCTGCCTATGTTCATAACACTTTCACCAAGGTATTGCTTCATATTCAAAGCTTGGTCAGGACCATCAATAAATTCAGATAACTCCCACACGCCACCCTGGTTAAAGTAATCCTCTGCATGTGCATAAGTATAAGTGAGGGTGAGGTCCGGAGCTGTACCGGATGCCATCATGGTCTGCATTTTTGGTACCTCATCCCATCTTGGGACAGGCACGAACTCAACGGTAATCCCTACCTTGTTCATCTCCTGATTGATATATCTTGTCCACTTATTATCTGTTATTGTGGATCCTTCGGGTGCATTACTGCGATCGAACAATTCGACCTTGATTTTTACATTATTAAACTTTTTGGAGCCATATGTTGTTTGATACTTACTGGAGCTTTCTGTGGGAGCAACACTGATGGTTGGCTGATCCTTAACACCCGGCTGCGCATTAGGATCATTCGTTTGAACATTCAAGTACTGGCATCCGCATAGTCCGAAAAGTGCTAAAGAAACAGCCAGTACGGATACAATCAATCTTTTTTTCATGAAAATCCATCCTTTCTTTTCGTTTTAGTTTCTCAGTAACAATCGCAACACATCCAGTCGTATGGGCGAGCAGTACTCAACCTTTTATGGATCCTATCATCACCCCCTTTACGAAGTACTTTTGAAGCCAGGGATAGACCACTAGAATAGGGATTGTTGAAACTGCTACGGTGGCCATCTTCAGAGATTGTGTCATTACCTCGGTACCCACGCCTTCCAAATTCCTTCCGGAGTTATTCAGCTCCTCTCCAAACAGCAAACTTCTAAGCCGTAACTGTAAGGTGTATTTGTCCGGATTCTGGATGTAAAGCAATGCTTCAAAATAAGAGTTCCAGTAGCCCACGGCATAAAATAAAGCCATTGTTGCAATAATTGGCAGAGATAATGGCAATACGACTCGAATCAGCACCTGCATTTCGGAAGCACCATCAATCTTTGCGGCTTCTTCCAGGCTTTGAGAAAGCTGCCTGAAAAATGTCCGCATCACAATAAAATTAAATACATTGATTGCCTGTGGAATAAACAGAGCGCTCAGTGTATCGTACAAGCCCAGTTCTTTTACCACAAGGAAGGTAGGAATCATCCCGCCGCTGAAATACATTGTAAACAGGATTAAACCGGAAAAGATTTTTTTCCCGGGAAGATAATTTCTTGAGAGGGCATAAGCCGCTAAAAGGGTAAGCACCAAACTGGTGGCAGTGCCCATTAGTGTCACTAAAACCGTTGTTCTCATCGAAACCCACATTTGGGTTCTGCCTAAAATCTGTTTATAGGCAGACAGAGTAAAATCAACAGGGAAAAATGTCACCCTTCCGGAAAGCACTGCATTATATCCGCTTAAGGAGTATGCAAGCACGTTTAAAAAGGGATAAAGGCAGATAAATACGGTTACTGTAAGGAAAATATAAAGGAAAACTGAGCCGGGTGATACCTTTTTTTTATACTCTGCCAGACTTCTGTCCATTTCCATACCCCCTTATATGATTCCTTCTTCGCCAATTGCCTTGGCGAATTTATTTGCGGCAAACAAAATAATAATATTGACAACTGACTGAAACAGGCCAATTGCAGTTGCTTCGCTGTATTTTGCGTTTTCAATGCCAAGCCGGTAAACATAGGTACTGATAACTTGTGAAACCGACATGACTTTGTCATTTCCCAGCAGCAACGGAGCATCCAGACCAATGGTCATCATTCTGGACAGTTGAAGGATGAGCATGACAACCATCACCGACTTTATGGATGGTATCGTTATGTAAATTAACCTTTGAAATTTTGTGGCTCCGTCCAAATAGGCAGCTTCATATAAGGTTTCATCCACTCCCGATAATGCAGCCAGATAAATAATCGTACCCCACCCTATCTCTTTCCATACGTTACATATTACGTAAGTAAATATCCACCATCCATTGTCACTGAGAAACGGAATTGCTTCAAACCCCATGGATTGCAGCATTTGGTTAATGGTTCCTCCCTGCTGTGAGAACATATTTGTTGCGATGCCCACGACAACGACCCATGAGATAAAGTGAGGAAGGTACAGGAGGGATTGTGCTGTTTTTTTATATCTTGTGTGGCTTACTTCGTTCAACATAAGAGAAACAATAATGGTTAATGGAAAATATGCAACCAGTGTTGCAAGGTTTAAGACCAAAGTATTTTTAATGGACTTCCAAAAGTTGTCGCTGGCAAATATCTTTTGAAAAATGTCGAATCCACACCAGGGACTGGCAAATACACCCTTGAATATATTGTAGTTTTTAAAGGCTATGGTAACGCCATACATGGGAATGTATTTGAAAACAATATAATAGAGAATGACCGGAAGAAGCATCAAATAGAGCGTCCTGCAACTCCATATCTTTTTAAGTGTATGCGGAACATAACCTTTTTTCGTTACTCTATCCATATACTACCTCTCTATTCGTTTTCTGCTTTGCTAATGTTGATATTTCATTGTTGAAGTGGATGCAATAAATAAATTTCATTAACCAGATATAGAGAATATGATGGTTTTAGTATATTATGTAGATAGCAAGACACCAATAGTGTTGTTTGACTATTTCTTTGCGAGATACGACTTTTTTGAAAATTCTACGAAAGGAGAGATCTCAATAAATATTGTAAAAACCATGGATGCACTGAATGAAAACATCCTATGCAACCATCTGACAATATCATATAAAGGAAACTTCTTCCACAACCATGACGGATATGAACTGTTCCTGTTGCTGGATGGAGATATAAATTATTACATTGAACAGATGGGGATACATTTGGAGCGCGGAGATCTCGTCCTCATAAAGCCTTATGATTTCCATAGGCGTGACATTGTTAAGGGTAATACATATGAAAGAATTGTAATTAATATTAAAGATTCCTATATGGATAAACTTTCTACTAAAAAAACAGATCTATCGGCCTGTTTTATAGATCTGCCGGGAAATAAAAGCAATATATTGAAACTGAGTGAGCAACAAATCATTGAATACACCCTCAGTGCTCAGCGCCTTAGTCAGGAATTGGAATCCGGTGAATATGGAAGTGATATTCTTGCAGATACGTATATAAAGCAAATTCTCATCATGGCAAACCGTATTTTCAATAAAAAAAATCACATCGGGATCATTAACATCATGCCGTCTTTGGTTTCCAATACAATAGCCTATATTGAGCAACATATTACTGAAAATATCACGCTGGATATTTTATCCAACTCCTTCCATCATAACGGAACATACATCAGCAGATGCTTTAAGAATATTACCGGGATATCATTACAGCAGTATATTATTCGAAAAAGAGTAACCCTTGCGAAAAAATACCTGTGCGAAGGTTGCAGCCCTTATGATGCCTGCGTTTTATCGGGTTTTAATGATTATTCCAACTTTTCACGAACATTTAATAAGCAAGCCGGTATATCACCCAGTAGATTCCGGTCTCAAAATATGCAAAGCCGGATATCGATATAAGCTATACCGTCCTTATTTTCAAAGGGACGGAGTATAACATCCAGAAGGTCGCTGCCGGATTTATATGATAGCCTTATGGCTATTTGCAGTAAGGCTTTTTCCATTGGAAGCGAAAAGAAGTAATGAGGTAATTGGATAAATGGGACAGGGGAACATATCCCCCCTGCTCATGTTCCCCTGTCCCTGCAGATATATAATAAATTCAGCCAGCTGGCGGAATTCGTATGGAAGCTTTTTGGCGTTCATCATCAGTACTTGCCAAAGTCCGTACTGTTCAGTTGATAATTTGGTTTTGCTTTCTCAGGCAGATATCTCATTTCTTCCGTTTCTCTTACATTTCTTTTATCCTTATTTGCCATACCCTCAAGCATTTTTAATACTTCCGGACTCATTTCCTGCAGTTTGCCAGCGCTTTTCTGAAGCTTGAATTTGTCAACCAATTCCCGCATGAAGGCTGCCTGACTTGAAAGCTCTTCGCTTGCGGCCGCACTTTCTTCTGATGTTGCCGAGTTGGTTTGCACAACTTGAGATATCTGCATAATACCCTGATTGATCTGCGAGATACCGGAGGATTGTTCGTTTGAAGCGATTGAAATACTATTCACAAAGTCTGCCACTTTTTGAATTTCATTGACGATATTGTTAAGCTCATCGGCAGTCTCATTTGCAATAGCGGTACCATCCTGTACTTTTTTGATGGAGCCTTCAATCATTTCTGTGGTTTCCTTTGCTGCCTTTGCTGAACGGGCGGCAAGATTCTTCACTTCCTCCGCAACAACTGCAAAGCCCTTTCCATGCTGACCAGCTCTGGCTGCTTCAACTGCGGCATTCAATGCAAGCATATTGGTCTGAAACGCAATGTCATCAATTACCTTAATGATCTTTGATATATTGGCCGAAGATTCATTGATCTCATGCATGGCCTTGAGCATTTCCTTCATCTGGGCATTCCCCTTAATGGCATTTAACTTGGCAACCTTGGTCAACTGATCGGCTTGCCCTGCATTCTCAGCATTGAGCCTTGTCTGGGAAGCAATTTCCTCCATAGAGGCTGTCAGTTCCTCAACGGAACTGGCTTGTTCAGTTGCGCCCTGGGAAAGAGCCATGCTGGAATCAGAAATCTGTCTGGCTCCTCCTGCTACCTGATCGGAGGCATTAACAATATTGGTCATGATTCCATTCATACTATTAACCAGCTGTAACAGCTTTTTCCCCATCAGATCCTGTTCTGATCTTGGTGTTATTTCTACGGTTAAATCTGCATCTGCTAAGCTTTCTACAGCCATAGCCTGCACTTTGGTGCTTGTGACCAATTTTTCAAAGGACTTGGCCAGTTGGCCGATTTCATCCTTAGATTTCACAGCCACATCTACACCCATGTCACCAACAGCCAGCTTGTCCGCTGCCAGGACAATTTTGGAAATCGGCTTGCTGATGGAACGTGAGATGAACAGGCCTAATGCTAAAGCTGCCACGATAGCTAAAATGATGATTAACCACATCGCTCCAGTTACCCGCTTTGAAGAAGCCATGTTTGATTCTGAAGCCTGTTTTGCCATTTCGTCTTTGAGGGTAACCATATCATTAAATGCTGCGGAAACCGCCAGAGCTGCTTCAGTCTCCCGTCCTGCCATAAGCTCTTTCGCTTCATCCATTTGTTCGGCCAGGATCAGAGCAACAACTTCGTTACGGACGGTAACATATTTGTCCAGCAAACCCGTAGCTGCCTGGAATTTAGCAATTTCATCGTCTTGTCTTAAGGATGCATTATAATGGGTAAGGTATACCCTGATTGCATCTTCCATCCCTTTAAAGCTGTCTATAATCGCTTTCCGTGCTTCCGCATCGGGTTCCATATATGCCGTTCTCAATGTTGTACGCATGGCCTCAAAATAACCTGTAAAATTAACCATATCGGTCATGATTGAAGTGTAATAGGTGTACATATCAACGTCGAGCTGAGTAATTTCCTCAATATTACGAATACCAACTTCTCCTACCACACCAGCCAGAATGGCTACGACTAAAAAACCAAGAATCAATTTTAACGCAATTTTAATTTTCATCACAAACTCCCCTTTCAAATAAATTGGATACTCTTTACTCAGTCATGTAAAAAATTCATGGTTCAATCAAGAAACTTATTGCAATGCTTCATGGATCTCCTCCAAACCCTCCTCTGTCAGCAGCTTTTTGCAGTCCAGAAGCAAATTGACATCGTTGCCGACCTTTCCAATTTTCTTAATATACCGGCAGCCGGCTCCTATATTTCCTTGTGGCGGTTCGACAATATCCTCTTCCGGGATTGTGATTACCTCTGAGACTCTGTCAACAATCAGCCCAATTTGCATATGGTCAATGTTCACAATGATAATACAGGTTCTGTCCGTATACTCCTTCCGCTCTTTCTTAAAACGGACCCGTACGTCCATTACCGGAATAATTTGCCCTCTGAGGTTAATAATCCCGTTAATGTACTCGGGCAGCTCGGGTACTTCTGTTATGGACTGTATTCCTGTAATCTCCGTAACATATCTGACCTCAATACCATAGCTTTCTCTGCCGATGACAAACGTCAGGTATCTATCCTTCTGTGTGTCTTCTTCCATTACTCCCATGTTGTTAGTCATGTCTTCCATTTTTTCATCCCCTTCCTTCACTTTCTGTGCTTACATGCTGATTAAACCAGATATATCTAAAATCAGGCTGATACTTCCATCTCCCAAAAGCGTACATCCTGAAAACCGCTTTGTTTTGAGAAAACCCCTGATGTATTCGGGTAAAACCTTTACAACTACCTGCTGCTGCCCGATCAGTTCGTCAGCAAACAGACAAACCGTCTTTTCATCCTGCTCGGACATGATAAGAATTCCATCATACAGGTTTTTAATACCTGTATCTAATTTAAACAACTCATGTAATCTCAGGATTGGATAGCACCGGCCCCGGACCATGATCATCTCATTGTTGTCCGGATCTTTGAAAACACTGCCTTCCGCCGGCCTGAAGGATTCCCTGATAGATATGGTGGGTATGGTATAATAAGAAGAACCGACACGAATGTTCATTCCATCGATGATCGCCAATGTCAGCGGTATTTTCAATGTAAAGACAGTACCTTCTCCCGGATTGCTATCCACAGATACGAATCCACCGATTGTCTCGATATTTTTGGTTACAGCATCCATTCCGACACCGCGTCCCGAAAACTCGGTAACCCCTTCCTTTGTCGAAAAGCCGGGGTAAAATATCAGATTATAAATCTCCTTTTCCGACATTTCTTCCTCCGGTTTTATCAGCAAGCCTTGCTTTCTTGCCTTTTGCAGGAGTTTGCTCCGATCCAGCCCTTTTCCATCGTCTCTTACAATGATGAGCACATCACTGCCCGAGTTCTTAGCCTCCAGAGTAATGGTTCCATATTCGGGCTTTCCTTTAGCAGCTCTGTCTGCCGGCGTCTCGATCCCGTGGTCGAGAGCATTTCGCACCAGATGCATCAATGGGTCCGAGATATGATCGATCACATTTTTGTCCACCTCTGTTTCCTCACCAATGATTTTGAGCTGTACTTCTTTGCTCAGTTTTTTACACATGTCTCGTACAATTCTGTTCATTTTTTGGAAGGATGCAGACAAAGGAACCATGCGGATAGACATGACCACGTCCTGCAGTTCGATGGTGATCTTATGAAGCTGCCTTGAAGCTTTTTGGAAATTATCCATTACAAGGCCTTTCAAGTCGGTATTATGAATGACCATGGCCTCCGCGATCACAAATTCTCCGATAAGGTCCATCAGCTTATCCAGTTTGGATACAGTTACACTGATAATGCTCTGCTGCATCGAAAGAGTTTGAATTCCAGGCGTTTCCTGATAAACCTGAGGTTTGTCCTCAGATCTCACCGCAGCCTGTGCAGTCTCTTCCTGACTGAGCTGCTCCAGATCCAACTCCTTCAGGAATATTGTCTGCATCAGCAGTTGGTGAATATCAACATATGAATAATTAGTTTTAAAAAAAACAGTAAAACCGTCGCGCCGAATGATGGGTACTGATTGCGAATCCATAATATCTTCGGGAATATGCCGGATTTCTGCCGCAACCTTTTCAAGATTATGGATGATGGCGTAAGCCCGGACGTTTTCCATCTCACAGCCATCCTGGAAGGAAATAATTGCCTTGAAGGAGTTCACATCCTTGTGCTCGGCAACAGTATTGGATGAAATTGCTTCCGGCTCCTTAAGCTTCTGAAGAAAAGCCTGGTTGTTGTTTATCAGCTTTGAAGCATCCTCATCAGTTTTACTTCCGGCCTTAATTCTGCTAATTTGAGCTTTAATGAAATCGACATCCGCAAGCACGAGATCTGAAAGGGTCGAGGAGTGAGCATCACTTCGCTTTTCTTCCCGCAGATAGTAAAACAGATCTTCCATGGAATGAGCAAGAGCCGCGATATTATCATATCTCATGATGGCGGAGGAACCCTTTATGGTATGCATAATACGAAATATCTCATTAATGGCATCCTGAGAATAGTTCCCGGTTTTCTCAGTATCCAATATGCATGCTTCAAGCTGTTCAAGCAATTGCGTAGTTTCAAAAATGAACATATCCAGTAGAGGTTCGTTGGTATACTGTTCGGACATCGCGTTTATCCCCCCTTCTCTATATTTTTTTCAGAGTCTGCACGATGTGTTCTTCTGTAAACGGTTTAACAATAAAGGTTTTTGCGCCATTCACAATAGCTTCCCTTACCAGGGCTTCCTGCCCCATTGCGGAAATCATGACAACCTTCGCGCTGGGATCCAAGCCGGTAATTATTTTCACTGCCTCCAATCCCATCATAACAGGCATGGTTATGTCCATTGTGACGATATCGGGTTTTAATTCCTGATATTTCTTAACGCCAATGGCGCCATTTTCAGCCTCTCCAATCACCTCAAAACCGTTTCTCTGCAACATATTTTTAATTGTTGCGCGCATAAATGCGGCATCATCGACAATTAGTACCCTTTTCATACATTCACCCCTTTACTTCATGTTCAAGTGGCATCTTAAAAAAAAATACAGCTTGACATCCTTATCATAGATCGTAGATAAGTTTTTGAGGGCTTTTTCCGACGAAACGCAATAGAATCGACCTGAACGGTCGATTCTGCTTCATGAATGGGTTTGTGTATCAGGCGCTTTCATCGTCTGCGATTTCTACGCAAACGCTCATTGAAGAACTATCCTGTTGGTCATGATTTCGTTAAAGATATGTTTCTCATCCTGTTTTGATAAAGCCAGGTAATTGAGTACCTCCGGATCAACAGACCAGTTTTCTGTCCCACAAATATAGTTCCACGAGTAGACATCGGCTATGTGCAGCATGGATACCAGCTTTTTATCGGTCACATTTTCATCCAGCGGCTGATGATGGTATAACGTTGTTTCAACAATAATTGGTGGCAGCTCCCACCAGTTCAGCAGGTATGCGCCCATTTCCTGATGGGTAATATCTATGAATTCCATTTGTTCATAATAATAATAAAAGTCCTTGACATTATTGATAGCAGCCGCCGCTTTTAAGTATTTACCGGAAAAATTATTGATAAAAACAACCTTCCCAATATCATGCAATAAGCCTGCCATAGAGCATAACTCAGGAATTGAATGCCCCATCACCTGTCTATATAAGTAAGCAAGGATTTGGTTTGTCGTCACAGCGTGCTTCCAAAATTTCTCTATATCAATATTTATTCGAGAGTTCTTACAGATGTTATGATTGTAGGAGGCCGCATATAAAAGGATCCTTTTAACATTCGTCAGCCCTAAATAAGTAATAGCCTGCCTGACAGATCCGGTATTCAAGCCATACAGCGCCGAATTGGCCACCTGGAGAATTTTTGCGGTAATGGACTGATCACTTTCGATAACCTTTGCTATCTCATTCATTCCGGCGTCCTGTTCCAAAAGCAGGGAAAATTGATGGTATATATTTCCCGGGGAAGGCAGAAAGTCGATTCTGTTGACAAGCTCCATGATATTTTTGCTTCTCAGCACCTTCTCAACCGCAAATACCTGCTTCACACTTAACCTTAGCTCTTCATTCTTCCATGGTTTCGGCAGGTACCTCTTCGCAAGGCTGTCTTGCTGGATCTGTATCACCATACTTTCGTCGGCATAGCCACTTAAAACCATTCTTATAATGGAAGGGTATTTTTTCTTCACTGCGGTAAGCAACTCAACTCCACTCATTCCGGGCATTCTGACATCAGTAATCAACAGATTGATCTCTTCCTCGGCCAAAATAGATAAAGCCTCTTCTCCGCTTTCAGCGAAAAAAACACGGTACTCTCCGGTTGCAAACACTCTTCTTAATGAGTTCAGGATTTGTTTTTCATCATCGACAAACAGGATGCTTTCATTCATTCTCAGTCACCTGCTTAGCTTCTGCCTGACGAACCGGCAGCAATATGATAAATCTGGTGCCAACCATAGGTGAACTATCAACGAAAACTTGACCATTATGCTGATTCACAATAATGTCATACGCAATGCTTAAACCCATTCCCGTACCTTTCCCCGGAGGTTTTGTAGTATAAAAGGGATCGAATATCTTGTCCATGCTCTGCTGATCTATTCCTACGCCATTATCCTCTATTTGGCAGCGCACGAAACCATCTTCGACATCGGTGGCTATCGTAATCAGCCCAAACTCCTTGAGATTTCTTTCCTTTATCGCATCGGAAGCGTTTAGAATGAGATTGATCAGAACCTGATCAATTCTGCTGCCACAGGCCTGTATTTTAGGAATATCACTCAGGTTTTCCTGAATTGTGGCGTGGTATTTAAAATCGTTTCTTGTAATCAGCAATGAATTCCGTATACTTTTATTTAAATCATATTCTTCAAATTTTTCACTCTGATCCTGTCTTGAAAATGCCTTTAGTCCAAGGATAATCTCACTGATCCTTTTCAAACCGTCTTCAATGTCGCTGAAGAGCTCTCCCTGATCACTTAAAATAAAATCGATGCTGTTTTTCTCTTCCAGGTCGTGTAAATACTGAATTTCCGCGCTCGTGTCTTCTGGAGGGATATACTCGATTCGTTCAACGAAATTTTTATAGGCAGCCATGGTTTCCTTAAAACTCGAGCAGTATTTTTTCGTGGTTTCAAAATTGCTGCTGACAAAACCCAACGGATTGTTCACTTCGTGGGCAATGCCTGCAGCCAGCTGCCCAATGCATGCCAGCTTTTCCTGTTGAATCATTTGCTTTTGGGCATGCTCGAGCGTACTCAGCATTTTTTTCAACTGTTCGTTGTTTTCAATCAGCTTACGTTCGATTTTTTTACGTTCTGTAATATCCCTCGCTACGGTTATAACAGCCTTCTCATAATCCAGTTCAAACATCAGGGCATAAATCTCTACAGGTATCTGAGCTCCGTCTTTTGAGAAGAAAACCATTTCATAACACACGGTTTCTCCACTTAACAGCGCCGGAAGAACATTCTCCATATCTTCCCGTTTGATGGGCATTCCCAGTTTAGACAGATTGGTTGAAAACAGCTCATCTCTTGTATACCCCAATTTGCTCAGAACCAAATTATTCGCCTCAATGATCAGACCCGGCATCCCTCCCTCCCGGATTCGGTTAACAAAAATCATATCAGCCCCACAATAAAACAGCCTGCGAAATTTCTCCTCATTGCGCGACAATATTTGGTACTTATTATTTTGATCAAGAATGTGGGTGATCAGTTTATCAAAAATCTGTAAAATAGCTATATTTTCATTTGTCAGGATGACGGGGCAGCTTTCGGACTCAAACCCCATATAGCCGATGATTCGGTCCTGCAGGCTCATCGGAAGTATGATTCTGATTGTGGAATTATCTGTGAAACGAAGAATATCTCCTCTAAGCGTTTCCATTGTATATTGGGGGATTGGTCTGCAGTCTGCTTCTATCCTGCTCCAAAGAAAGGGTTGATTTTTCAGGACGAAGTTTTGGTCTGTCAATTGCATATAGGCTCGTTCCAGCCCCAATAGCTCTCCAATATCCTTAAGCCCTTTGTTTATCCATATATCTGCATGATGTTGATCCCTGGTCAGCTGGTCTATGATTCCCAATATAAGGTGCTCCAGGTGAAGCAGATCCCCTGAATGGGCTTCGCTGCGCATTAAGTGCGTACCGTTGTCTTCCATAGCTACCCTCCATACAATCAAAATCCAAACATAGTTCTTAAGAACTTCATGTTTTCTCTGCTGACAGGTATGCTGTCTTTACAGTCCTTTAGCTTCAGATTATAAGTACCATTGAACCAGGGGGATATTTTTTCTATTTTTTTCGTATTTACGATATAGCTTCTGTGACACCTGAAAAAGCTGCCATTTTCAAGCTTATCACTCCATGAATTCAGTGACTCATGGCTTATATATTTTCCCCCAACCGTAATCACAACGACATCTCCTTCCATTGCGGTTAAGTATAAAATATCTTCGCTGTTGACTAAAACTATCGTATCCTCTTCAAGAAGGGGAAATTTTTGCTCGTTGTTTTCAGCCTTTTTATTGATGGCGTTCATTTTTTTAACCACTTCGGAAAGGTAATTTTCGTTGAAGGTATGAAAAAACGAGGATTGTTCCTGTTGATTGCGCATCTTCGAGATGATGTTTTGAAGCATGGATGTTAGTTCATCATTTCTCCATGGCTTTGCAATATAATAGTAAATACTTCCCTCATTGATGGCCGCAATCGCTATACTCAAATCTGAATGGCCTGTCATCAGCACTCTGAAAGCATTTGGTACCACTTTTTTGGCATACTTCAACACATCAATTCCACTCATGCCCGGCATGTTGTAATCGCAAATAATAATATCAGGCCTGGTATTATCCAAAATATTCATTGCAGCTTCAGGGCTGGTTGCCTCCAGGATTTCATAGCCCGTGCTGTGAAGCGTACGCTTCAATGCATGAATAATCTGGATTTCATCATCGACGATTAGTACAGTGATATCTCCAATCATAAAATACATATTCCCAAAATCTCGCTTCATTAACACCAAAATACTTACTTGTATATGACCTGTTTTTATGGTGCTTCATCAGACTAATAAAAACCAGATATCGTATTTAGATTAACAAACGATTAAAACTGCATTAAAAATTGACCAGGAAATAGTTTAAAATAATAGAGAAAAAACAAGTGGGGTTTTGGAATGATCTATATGGAAAACCTTTGGAAGGTTTATAAGACAGGAACCATATCGGTTGAAGCTTTAAAAGGGATCAATTTCAGTGTTGAAGAAGGTGAATTTGTATCTGTCATGGGCCCTTCCGGTTCAGGCAAGTCAACGCTGATGAACATCATTGGCTGCCTTGATAAAATGACAAAAGGAACCTATATGCTCAATAACACTGATATTTCGGGCATGTCGGAATTTGAGCTCGCCAAGATCAGAAATTCCAGGATTGGTTTTGTCTTCCAAACCTTTAATCTGCTTCCGAGAATGACTGCACTGAAAAATGTGGAGCTTCCGATGATTTATGCCGGTGAATCCGCAAAAAACAGAAATGAGAAAGCAGTTGAGGCCTTGCGCAAGGTTGATCTGCTTGAGAGAATGAACCATAAACCCAATGAGCTATCCGGAGGTCAGCGGCAGAGGGTAGCCATCGCCCGGGCCCTCGTGAACAACCCGAGTATTCTGCTGGCCGACGAACCAACCGGTAACCTGGACAGTAAATCCGGTGAAGAGATTATGGCTATCTTTCAAAACCTGAACAGGGAAGGCGTGACCATCGTTCTGGTCACCCATGAACCCGATATTGCAGCTCATACCCACCGAATTGTTACCTTCCGGGATGGGATGGTGCTAAAGGATGAAAAGGTTGGAAAGCCGGTAGACGCGCTTCATGTACTGGATATGATGATCAAGCAGAATGTTATTTATCAGGATAAGATAGTGTAGAAGGGGGAACCAGAAGTGAATAAAAACCTTGTAAGTATGGAAACCGTTGAGCTGGATGCTCCAGATAAAATGAATCCTTTGAAAAGAATTGGCAATTTACTTTTTTCACCGTCAAAACTGTTTTTGTTTATAAAAAACAAGCCATCAATCCCTTTTCCCATCATTTTGATCTGTATTGCTGCTATTGCCAGCCAACTTTTGCTGTGGGAACCGACAAAGAACGTAACCATGGATACCATGTATAACACCTATAAAAACATGCAGGTTGATGTTACTTTCGAGCAGATAGAACAGATCACCAATGGCTCCATGATCGCTTCCCTGGTAATTTCTCCATTAACATACCTTGCTGTATGGTTGGTTACAACCCTGGTCGCTTATCTGGTTTACAAGCTTGTGAAGTGTGAAAAGGGGTTAAGGAAATACTTTTCCATGACAGGGTACATCATGCTGATAACGATGTTAGGCCTGTTGATTAACTCAGCTTATATCTATCTTACGGGAAATGAGATTTCAACCGCCATGGTCACCTCTCTTGCGTCGCTGTTTGATCCGGATTTGAACGGAACTTTTATTTTCGCGCTGGCCTCGCAGATAGAAGTATTTAATCTGTGGACATTCGTGTTGTTCGGGTTGGGTTTTGTGTACACGGGCGGAGCAAAAAAGGAAAAAACTTATGCCCTGACGACGGTTCTATTCATAATCGTAATCCTTGCAAATGCCGGATTATCCCTCTTGAGTGCTGGTATAACAAATAGTATCATGGGAAACATGGGGGCATTTTAAGCCTGTAAAGCGTTTATAAGGAAAGATAAACAGAAAATATTACCCCGAAAAAGGCTAAACATTGAAGGAGATTGTTTACATGAAAAAATTTTTAATTGCGCTGATAGTGATCGCTGCGATTGGCGGATTGATATACTTTAACCTGAGTAAGAACTCAGATTCTGCAGTTACTTTGAGCTCCTCCGTACGCAATGCTACCCCGGTTAAGACCATGACAATACAAACGGGCGACATATCTTCTTATGTAACCGCACCGGGAACTGTGAAAGAAGTAAACAGGTCACAGGTTTTCTTTGATACACCGCTGCGCATTCTGGAAATCACTGTCGATAAAAACGATCCTATTGAAAAGGGCGAAAAGCTGATCGATCTGGACACATCCTCCTTATCTGATGAGATGGAAAGATTGCAGGTTCAAAAAGAGATTCAGTCCATCACACTTCAAAAACTGGAATCCGGCCAGGGCCTTCTGTCCCTCGAGTCCTCCCTTGCTTCTGCGCGCAAAGCGGTTGACCAGGCTCTGGACAAACAACAGAGCGCACAGGAAGAATATGAAAAGCAGTTAAGCTTTTATGAAGCGGGAATTATTCCAAAAACGCAGCTGGATCAGTACGAAAACGCGGTAAAGGATGTAAAAGCAGGTGTCGAAACAGCACAATTGAACCTCGAATCGGCTGAAAAGGCATACCAGTCCAGTATTGGCGGGCAGGATCTGGATATTCAGGCACAAGTAAAGAGTATTGAGCTGCTCAGCTCACAGATCAAGGGAATTGAAAAAGAGCTTTCCAAGATAAAAAGCCTTGAGAAGGCTCCCATATCAGGGGTTGTAACAGAAATCAACGTGACGAAGGGCGGCTATACAATGAGCGGCCAGCCGGCCTTTACCATTATTGACGCAGAGGAGTTGCAGATAACCGCCACGGTAAGTGAATATAATACGAGGGACCTTGCCCCGGGGCAGCCTGTAAAAATTACCGGGGAGGCATTGGGCGATGATCAGGAGCTTTCCGGGGAAATAAAGGCGGTAGCACCAATAGCCACCAGGGTGCAGGGCTCCAGCGGTCTTGACACCGTTGTTGAAGTCACCATCACACCCAAGGATGGGAAAGAACTTCTGAAACCGGGGTTAAACGTGGATTGTGACATCATCACGCAGGAAAAAAACGGAGTTCTTCTGGCTGAGTTCAATATCTTTTTGGATGATAAGGATCGCAGGCAATATGTATGGCTTGTCGACCAGGAAACCATGACCCTGAAAAAGCAATATGTCACATTAGGTATTTATTCGGATATGTCTGTGGAAATCCTGGACGGATTGAAGGCAGGGGATATCGTTGTGGCAGATCCCCAGCCAAGCATGACAGACGGCGACAAAATAAAGATAGCGGAGTAGAAATATGTTGTTACTGGAATTGTTCAAACAGGCCTTCGACAGTCTGAAAGCGAATAAAATGCGATCTTTTCTCACCATGCTTGGAATTGTCATGGGTGTGTTTTCAGTCATCGCCATCATGGCTTTGGGCAACGCCACTGAAAACTATATTGCCAGTGAATTCGAGAAAATTGGAGCAAACACCTATAACATTTACTACAAGGGAAGCGATATTACTGAGAATGAAATGTTAACGCTGGATGATATCGATTTGCTGACGAATAGTGTTCCGGAGATTAAAAATATTACCACCATGGGGCAATGGTTTGGCCAGTTAAGGATGGGAACAGAAACAAGAAGTGCGATGATCTATGAGGTGACCAGCCAGTATAAAAACTTCACGGTGATAGACATGGCAGCAGGCCGGTTCATCAGCAACTTTGACGACACGGCCAGGGCAAAGGTCTGCGTCGTGGATCAAGCCTTTGCGGAAAAATATTTTGGTAAGGTGGACATCATAGGAGAAGAGCTGAACCTGAAGCTGAGCCGTTATAACATTAAGGTCAAGGTCATCGGTGTTACGGTTACAGAAGATAATATGCTCACTGATATGGCTGGAGACCAAATCCC
>CAYVFB010000074.1:0-17613 GCA_964450305.1 uncultured Ruminiclostridium sp. | reverse complement strand
CTATGACAACATATCACATTTATCCAAATTTTCTTAAACAGTAACCGTTCATCATCAGTTTCTACACAATCATAAAAAGCTAATCTTTTCTCAAAGGGCAAAAATTTTTCACGGTTAGGGGTGCATAGGTGTTGCTGATCCAATATACAGATATTGTTTATTCAATCTCTTGCATCATTTCCTTGAGTAAACTCTGATATTCTTCTTCCGGAATAATCGCATACTGTAATGCAAAAAAATTGCCCCATACTTCTCGTAATCCTAACCTCATGAGGTGTGTATTCTTCCGGATCTTTTCGAACACTTTATCATTAAGAGCTTCAATCAGCACAAAGTCACCGGTGTCAGATGAATATATTTTTAGTTCATGACAGTATTCTCCGGCGGCATTCAGGAATACTTTCAGCCTTGTGGAGCATCTTTTCCGCATCCGCCGGAGGTGCCTTTCGAAATAGCCGGCTTCAATATAATCGGCCAGAGTCAGTTGCTCTGCAACAGAAACGCTGGACCGGTAATGACGAATCGTCTCCTGGTATACTTTCCTTAGTGGTTCTGGCAGAATCATATAGCTGATCCTAAGGAAAGGCGCCAGTAAGGTTGAAAAAGACCCCAGATAGACGACATGATCATTGTTGTCCATGCTGAACAAGGATGGAACCGGTCTTCCGGAAAAACGGAGTTCACTGTCATAATCGTCTTCAAGAATATATCCGTTTTTTCGTCCAGCCCATTTTAAAAGCTCCATTCTCTTTTGCACAGGCATCACAAGGCCTGTCGGGAACTGGTGTGACGGGCTGATGTAGCATACGGCTGCCTCAGTTTGAACAAGGCTCTCCACATGAATACCGTCCTTATCCAGCAGTATCGGATGCAAGGAAAAGCCCCGCTTTTGAAAAACGTGCCGGACATCCACAAAGCCTGGTTCTTCAAAGGCCACTCTTGGAAACAAAAGTCCCTCGGTAATGTCACAAAAAGCCGAAAGAAGAGTCTGAACACCCGAACCGATCACAATTTGCCCCGGATCACACATAACGCATCTGGCCCTGTAAACATAATCGGACAGTGCTTTTCTTAATTCATACTCCCCCTGTGGGTCTCCTTCCAGAAGAAGCCTGGGCTGATAATCTTCCAAAACCTGTAGATAAGCTTTTCTCCATTCCCGAAAATTAAAAATATCCGTATCCAGATAGCTGGGGTTTATGGAAATAGGGCTGTCGGATTTAATACGCTTTTGTGCAGGCTGGTTCGAGGTAAAGTAAGCATTATCAAGCCTTGCCGCATAATAGCCTTTTTGAGGAATGCTATAAATATAACCCTCCACCATCAGCTGGTTATAGGCATTCTCCGCAGTAGTGGAGCTGATGCCAAGCTGCCTTGAAACCTCACGGATGGAAGGAAGCAGCTGATTCTCAGAGATATTTCCCTTTTCAATTTCAGACCGGATCACAGCGTACAACACCACATATTTCGGTTTGTCCCTTTTTTCACTTTCCGCAAACCATGCAGACTCGAATAGCATGAAACTGTCCCCTCTAATTTAATTAAAACTGTCACTTTTAAAGTGGTCAGTTCTATGGTATATTCTATCACACCGGGGTGAAATTACAACACTGAGGCAGGCTACCCCGGTAATTTCCTGCAGACAGGAGGATGAAGCATGGAAAAGCGCAGTATTCAAGTAAATAAAATCGTTCTAACCGGTTTGATGACGGCTCTTGTAATACTGGCAACGAGCTTAAAAATCCCCATCCTAAACGGGTATATCCATTTGGGTGATGGGTTTGTATTCCTGTCGGCTGTCATTTTAGGGCCCTTTTATGGTGCTTTTGCCGCAGGGGTCGGCTCCATGGCTGCCGATATTCTTGGGGGATTTGCCCAATGGGCTCTGCCCACCCTGCTGATCAAGTCCTCCATGGCCATGCTGTTGGGGCTTATCAGCCGTCAGAAGACTAAAAAGCAAGCCTATATCTCTGCAGGGGCCACAGTAGTGATATGGACTGCGTTTTTCATCACAATAAAAAACGCCCTGATCAACGCTGTTAAATTCTCGGCAGAAGGCCTTGCGCAGGTCATGGACGATACGGCTGAGAATATCGTACAAAAGGCGGCCGGTATACAATGGAAGCTGTCGGCAGCAACTCTGATCTTTTTAGTGATCGTTTTTCTTTTACTGGTTTGGCTGATAAAAAAGCAGAGCAGTGCAGGTTTCAGTCCGAAGATGGTTTTGGGCATGATGAGCGCAGGAGCATGCATGATCATTGGATACTATCTTGCAGAAGTATTGATTTATGGCAACCCGGTTTCGCCTGTTTTCAGCGTTCCGATGAACCTGTTTCAATTCATAGTGGGTATTGTTATCACGACTGCTATCGCACCTGCATTAACAAGGAGGGACACCAGAGGGCGGGGGCCCAGATCCCTTGGTTCAGATTGACCAGCAGGCGGGGCCCAGGTTCCTTGACTTAATTAGACCAAGCGGCCAGGCCAGCAGGGACAGGTTTCTTGGCTTTATTCAACCAAGCGAACTGCCCGTTCCTGGCTCCTTCCAGTCTTCCTTTCCAGTCCAAATATTTGCCATCCGCCCTGTTGTCGGGGTAGATAATCCGTGGTAAACTATATTGAAGAGCATCCTTGTAATATATTTACAATACTTTATTACAAGAAAATTTTGGTCTCGAAATGGAAGTCAGGTTTCATCATGTGCAAAGAATATAAAATCATCGATTTTCACAACCACATTTTCCCCGACAATATTGCGCAAAAAGCCGTAGAAAACATCGGCCATTATTATGGTATCGGCATGCGCGGGCAGGGAACGGTAGAGACTCTGCTGGAAAGCATCAGCAAAATCAACGCGGAGCGTTATGTGGTTCATTCTTCCGCAACCCATGCGGGACAAGTTAAGGCAATTAATGACTATATCGCCGGCGTTATCAACAGATATCCCAAAATGATCGGATTTGGGACACTGCATCCGGGGCTGGAAGAGATTGATTCCGAAGTACAGCGAATCATCGCTCTTGGTCTTCGCGGTATTAAGCTGCACCCGGAGTTTCAGCAATTCTTTATTGATGACGAATCCATGCTTCCGGTATATGCCGCAATCGAAGGAAAACTTCCGATGCTAATACATATGGGGGATAAAAATAAAGATTCCTCCAGCCCTTCGCGGCTTGCCCGCATTCTTGACCGGTTTCCGAAACTTGTGGTCATTGCTGCGCATCTGGGAGGTTATCAGATGTGGGATCAATCCATAACATATCTTGTCGGCAGGAACCTCTTTATGGATACCTCAAGCTCGCTGACCTATCTGAGTGGTGAAAAAGCAGTCGAGATCATTCGCCGACATGGCGCTGAAAAGATCCTTTTTGGTACGGATTTTCCCATGTGGAACCATCAGGAAGAGCTGAACAAGTTTCTGGCACTGGGGTTAACTGATGCTGAAAAGAAATCCATTCTCTATGATAATGCAGCTGGGCTGTTGGGTTTGAAAGCAACGGCATCATAAAAGATGCTTCACTGCTGACTTTTTACCTGTTAGTGATATTATCAATTGGGTGCTCTGCATCTTTTAGCCTTTACAGGAGACAACCAGTCGGCTCCCTGTGTACTTTTAACCTATAAGCGAAATGATTAGCGGCGTGGTTATTATTGATAGAATGGTTGACAGGACTACTGCTTTCGAAGCGAATACTGAATCCTTGTCAAACATTTCCGCGAATATGGTGGTATTGGCGGCGATCGGCATCGCTGCTGCCGTCACGATTATCGAAGTCACCATTTTGGGCGCCCCGATAAGGCTAAGTATACCGAATGCAGCAAGCGGAAGCAGAATCAGCCTGACCGCCGAGGCATAATATACCTTCAGGTCATTAAACAATGTGCGGAACCTCGCTGTACTGATCAAAGCCCCGATGATCAGCATCGACAGGGGCAGCGTCATGTCTCCCACATAATCTACCGCCAGGCGGATCACATCCGGTACAGGAATCTGTAGCATGAAAATAATAACGCCTAAGTAAACCGCAATCAACGCTGGGTTTATCAGCGCCTTTTTCATCGAGTTCCGCATGCCACCATGCTCTTTGATGTCACTGAACATAGCCAGACCAAAGGTCCAGACAAAGAAATTAAAGGCTCCGACATAAAATGAGCCCAGAAAAACCCCATCATCTCCAAACAGCGCTTTCATCATCGGGAGCCCCATAAATCCGCAATTGGAAAAAACGGCAGTAAAACGAAGAATGGGCTTGACCTTGTTGTCATAATTCTTGAACAAAAGGGCTGAAATCAATATACTGAACAAAAACAAGCCCGAGCCAAATAAAAGAACCAGCAAGGCATTCCTCATTTTCTCAGCCGAATACTCAAAGAAAAAGGAGCCCAGCACCATCATTGGGCTTGTGATATATAACAAAAGCTCTGACAGCTTCTTGGATGCCCCACCAGCAATAATGCCCGTCTTGCCTGCCACAAAGCCAATAACCAGTATGATAAAAAGGATAAGCACCTGGTTCAATACAATCTGAAAACTCATTTTGCCCCCCAAAAGGATGATTATTATTACAGGTGATATGCACACCCTCTAATTTACAAAATTAGCCCATTAAAATGAATTTCTGTTCCTGAGATAAAAATCACCAGGAGATCTGGAAGTCGCTGCCCCGATATATTCTAACACAGGAATTCAAATCATGAAACATGAGTTTTAATGGGTTCAATCAACTTAAAACCTCAGCTTAATCTTTAAATTGTTCTTCAATCCGTCAATTTACGATTTTTACAACATCATACCCGGCTTCTTCCACGGCTTTTTTCAATTTGCCGTCATCAACGCTGCCGGCCAGTTCCACGACTGCAACCTTGCCTTTCAGGTCTACCTTCACATCTTTTACGCCATCCATCTCAATTAATGCATTTGTTACATGCTTTACACAGTGATCACAGGTCATACCTTCAATGTAAATTTTCTTCAACATTATATCATCCTCCTATTTTAATGAAGTGGTTTAAACCGTTTCAATCTCAATGCATTTGACAATACCGACACCGAGCTGAACGCCATCGCACCTGCTGCAATCATGGGATTCAACAGCGGCCCGCCGAGCAGATATAATAACCCGGCTGCGATGGGTATCCCGGCTGTATTATAGGCAAAAGCCCAAAACAGGTTCTGTTTGATATTTCGGATTGTCCTCTTGCTCAGCTGGATTGCCGTTGGAACATCCATCAGGTCACTTCTCATTAAAATGATATCCGCCGATTCCATCGCCACATCGGTACCAGATCCAATCGCTATGCCAATATCGGCCTGAGCCAGTGCCGGCGCATCATTGATACCGTCTCCCACCATTGCAGCCTTTCTGCCTTCCGCCTGTAGCTTTTTAATTTCATTGGCCTTATCCTGAGGCAGAACCTCGGCCAGCACTCTGTCAATCCCCACTTCTCTGGCAATGGCTTCAGCGGTTCCTTTATTGTCACCAGTAATCATAGCAACCTCAATACCCATTCTGTGCAGCAGCTCCACTGCTCTCTTGCTGCTGGGTTTCACGGTATCCGCTACTGCAATGATTCCTGCCAGGTTGCCGTCGATTCCAATAAACATCGGGGTCTTGCCCTCTCCTGCCAACCTGTCCGGAGTTTCGGGCAGCGTTATTGCGATGTTTTGGTCATCCATCAGCTTATTATTCCCCATAATCATTTTATGCCCCTTGATCACTGCGGCAATCCCGTGCCCGGGGATAGCTTCAAAGCTCTCAACGGGAAGCAATTCCAGGTTTTTCTCACTTGCCTGGTTTACAACAGCTTCACCCAAAGGATGCTCTGATGCTTTTTCAGCAGAGGCTGAAAGCTGCAGGAGTTCTGTTTCACTGATGCCAGGGGTTGTAATAATATCAGTAACTACAGGTTTCCCTTCCGTTATCGTTCCTGTCTTGTCAAGCACAATGGTGTTGATTTTGTGAGCCGTTTCCAGTGCTTCTCCTCCTTTAATCAATACCCCGTATTCCGCACCTTTCCCGGTCCCCACCATGATTGCCGTAGGTGTTGCCAACCCCAGCGCGCACGGGCATGCGATTACCAGAACGGCGATGAAGATCGTCAGCGAAAACGTTACGGACATTCCCGATATATACCATGCTGCAGCGGCAAGGATTGCAATGACGATGACCACCGGAACGAAATACCCGGCAATGATATCGGCCATCTTTGCGATAGGGGCTTTCGAGCCCTGGGCATCTTCCACAAGCCTGATGATCTGTGCCAACACCGTGTCTTTCCCTACTTTTGTGGCCCTGAATTGTATGGTTCCGTTCTTGTTGATGCTGGCGCCGACCACCTTGCTGCCTTTGTTTTTTTCCACAGGAATGCTTTCACCGGTAAGCATTGACTCATCCACTGATGTTCTGCCTTCCACAACTTCTCCGTCTACTGGAATTTTTTCTCCCGGCTTCACCAGCAGGATATCTCCGACCTCCACTTCATCGATTGGGATTGTGAGCTCCTGGCCGCCATGAATCACCGTTGCCGTCTTTGGAGAAAGGCCTATCAACTTTTTGATGGCTTCTGAGGTTTTTCCCTTTGTAACGGATTCAAGATATTTACCGAGCATGATCAGTGTAATGATCACCCCGGCGGACTCAAAATACAGTTCATGCGCATATTCATGATTTCCGTTGATGATCTGAATGATGGCGTATATCCCATAAATGAAAGCCGCACCGGTTCCGATTGCTATCAGCGAATCCATATTGGGTTCGCGGCGGATAAGCCTTGAAAAACCAACGGTGTAGAATTTATAGCCCGCAATCATCACCGGGGTTACGAGGATAAACTGCACAAGAGCGAAATTCAAAGGATGCACCTCAGGCATGATGAACTGTGGTATCGGAAAATGCAGCATATGGCCCATAGCGATGTAGAACAATGGTACCGTGAATATGGCTGCGATCAGAAACCTCTTCCATAGGGTCTTGATTTCCTTCTCATGTCTTTGCCTTTCACTGTCTGCCTGCTCTCCGGTTTCAATTTCCAGGGCTGTATATCCGGCCTTCGTAATGGCTTGTTTTATTTCAGAGATTCTGGTTTTGTCCGGATCATAAACCACCTTCGCTTTTTCACTGGCGAAGTTTACGCTTGCCTCCAGCACTCCCAGCTTCTTAACAGCCTTTTCCACCGCATTGGCACAGGCTGCGCATGTCATTCCGGAAATGGGAATATAAACCTCGCGTGTTTTCTTCTCTCCTACCGGCAGCACATCATAGCCTGCTTTGCGTATTGCGGCAATAATGTCTGAAAGTTCGGCCTTATCTTCATCAAACTCAACAATCAGCTTTTCAGTCGCAATGTTTACATTGGCAGAGCTTACGCCTTCCACCTTACCCACATATCGTTCAACTGCTTTCGCACAGGATGCACAGGTCATCCCGGTTACAGCAAGTATTTCCTTCTTCATGATTCAGCCCTCCCTCCTGTCAGTTTCTGCTGCTTTTATTTTTTAATGCAGTGATAAGCGGCGTTCCATAGTAATCTTCCATCCTGATGCATAGCTGCATTCAATCACTGACGATGCTCATAAAAGTTCGGCTTTTCAATAAAGTACTCGGTTTTCCCTGCTCCAAACCACAAGTTCTTCCATCAGTTCTCTACCTTGTTATCAACGTTTCAATCTTTTCTTCACTTGAAATACTTGTCGATTAGCTCTATGATTTCATCACTTTGCATACTTGTTGATCAGCTTCATCATTCATCACTTGGCATACTCGTCGATCAGCTCCATGGTTTCATCACTTTACATATTTGTCGATCAACTTCATCATTAATCACTTGGCATACTTGTCGATCAGCTCCATGATTTCATCAACCTTTTCATCTCCGTGCCCCTCAGTAAAGGCTTGCTTCACACAACGCTTGATGTGCTGATCAATAATCTTCAGGTTTGCTTTTTTCAATAACGCCTGAACCGAAAGAATCTGCTTGGATACATCCACACAGTACCTGTCTTCCTCCAGCATCCTGATGATCCCCTCAATTTGCCCCTTTGACGTTTTTAAAAGATTCATGACCTTCTTTCTGTCCACATTTTCCAAGGTTACCCCTCCCCTGTATAACATTTCTTATAATGAATACTCTCAGCTCAGTACCCCTCCCCATATGGGGTAGGGTATATATTGATATTATATCTGAAATCCCATTCTGTCAAGGTGAAACTTATTGTCGTTGAAAGGTTACCTGTCTGTTTATTCAAATACTATAGTTTGTGGATGACTAAGAAAGTTTATGTTCGTTTTTCTGAGATATCGCACAAAAATATGAGCTAAGTTCATTTTAGATTTTTCTATTGACAGTTCAAGCAGGTGGAAGTAAAATAAATATGTCACTTGAATTGTTGCTCATATGTTCATATGTGAATTGATTCGAACACTTCACGGTGGTCTGAAAATACAGAATGAAATGCTTTTGTGTAACCGTGAAAAGAAGTTGCTAAAAGGTGGCCTGGAAATGCGAGCAGAACGAAATACTTATGTGTAACCGGGAAGAGAAGTTGCTAAAAGGTGTCCAGGAAATATGAACAGAACGAAATACTTATGTGTAACCGGGAAGAGAAGTTGCTAAAAGGTGACCTGGAAATACAAATAGAATTGAAATGCTTGTGTACAACTGTGAAGGGAGGTTGCTAAAAGGTGGTCTGGAAATACGAGCAAATTGAAAAATGCGATTGTGATGTCATTCACCAGGAAGTCGTGAACCAGGTGAGAAGCCAGATGCCGCAGGAAGAGAGCCTCTACGAGCTGGCCGAACTGTTCAAGGTTTTCGGAGATTCAACCCGAATAAAAATACTTTGGGCTTTGGATGCATCTGAAATGTGCGTGTGTGATATTGCAGTCCTATTGAACATGACGCAGTCGGCTATCTCCCACCAGCTCAGGGTATTAAAGCAGGCAAAACTGGTTCGCAGCAGGAAGGATGGGAAAATCGTTTACTATTCGCTGGATGATGAGCATGTGCGGCAAATATTCGATCAGGGGCTCATTCACATTGGCGAAAGCTGATGACCTGGATAAAGTGCTTGGAAATTGATGAATAATGCTGAGTTTTTTATCTTTACACTTGAATACTTGTTCAATTAATCACACGATTGATTCGTTAGTAGTTGAGCAAAATGAAGGAGCGAAAGAATATGACAAAAAAATTTATTCTACAGGGACTGGAGTGTTCAAATTGTGCTGCAAAAATGGAACGAGCCATCAGCAAACTGGACGGTGTCACAGGAGTGACCGTAAATTTTTTTACACAGAAACTTGTAATTGAAGCAGACGAAAATAAAATGTCGGAGATCATCCAGCAAGCTGAAAAAACCATTCAAAGCATAGAATCCCAGGTCAAAATGAAGAAAGCGTAGGGTTGCAGTTATGAAAAGGCGACTTTGGCAGATCATTGCAGGTGCGGTATTGTTCACCGCAGCATTTATCGTTCCGGAAGAAAACGAAGGCGTAAGGCTTACCATTTTTATCACAAGCTTTGTTGTCACCGGCGGCGATTTAGTATTACAGGCCCTTAATAATATATTGAAGGGTCAGGTCTTTGATGAAAACTTTCTGATGAGCATTGCCTCCATCGGCGCGTTTCTTATCGGAGAGCACCCGGAGGGCGTGGCTGTAATGCTGTTCTACCAAACCGGTGAGCTGTTCCAAGGCTATGCGGTAGATAAATCAAGGCGGTCCATAGCGGATTTGATGGACATCCGGCCGGATTATGCCAATGTGAGACGCGGTGAGGAAATTCTAAGGGTTGATCCCGATGAAGTGAAGGTTGGCGAAGTGATCATCGTGAAAGCCGGCGAAAGGGTTCCGTTGGACGGAAAGGTTCTTGAAGGAACCTCCCTGTTGGATACGTCTGCATTAACAGGAGAATCCGTTCCCCGTGAGGTTGAAGCCGGGAATGACATTTTAAGCGGATGTGTGAATATGAACGGTGTTTTGGTTGTGGAGGTTATGCGGGAATTCGGAGAATCCACCGTAAACCGGATTTTGGATCTTGTTGAGAACGCCTCCGGCAGGAAGTCCAGATCCGAGCAGTTTATTACAAGGTTCGCACGGTATTATACCCCGATTGTTGTCGGTGTTGCCACGGCCCTTACCGTGATACCTCCTCTTATAGTTCCGGGAGCAACCTTCCGTGACTGGATATATCGCGGGTTATCATTCCTAGTGGTTTCCTGCCCCTGTGCCCTGGTTATCTCGATACCGCTAAGCTTTTTTGGCGGAATTGGCGGAGCCTCCCGAAGAGGGATCCTGGTCAAAGGCGGTAACTACCTCGAGGCATTGGCACAAACCGATATCATGGTTTTTGACAAGACCGGAACCCTGACAAAGGGTGTGTTCAATGTACAGGAGCTCCATCCTGAACCAGGTTTCACGGAAGATATGCTGCTGGAACTGGCTGTTCTGGCCGAAAGCTTTTCAAATCATCCCATTTCCGCATCACTGAAGCGAGCTTATGGAAAGGCCCCGGATGATGCTCGGATTACCGGCATGGAAGAAATATCAGGCCATGGCGTTCATGCAACCGTGGATGGGAAAAGGGTTCTGGCGGGCAACTTCAGACTGATGAACAGGTTCTCCATAGACATTCCCTCCGAACAACCAGCCGGCACAGTTGTCCATGTGGCTGTTGAAAACCTTTATGCAGGCCATATTGTCATTGCAGATGAGATCAAGGATGATTCCGCACAGGCCATTCGGGAACTGAAGGCTGCGGGCATCAGGAAGGTCGTGATGCTAACCGGTGACAACCAGGCTGCAGGTGAAAAGGTAGCCGCAGAGCTTGGCTTCGACAATGTTTACACAGGGCTTTTACCAGCGGATAAGGTAAGTAAGCTGGAAGAATTGCTTGCACAAAAGCCTTCAGAGCGCAAGCTTGCTTTTGTAGGTGATGGAATCAACGATGCCCCTGTTCTCGCCCGTGCCGATATTGGCATTGCAATGGGCGGCCTGGGATCAGATGCTGCGATAGAAGCGTCGGATATCGTCATTATGAACGATGAGCCGTCTAAAATCGTAACGGCTATCAGGATATCTAAAAAAACGCTGAAAACAGCCAAGCAGAATATTGTCTTCGCAATAGGTGTAAAGGGGCTGGTGCTTGTGCTCAGTGCATTTGGGATCACTTCCATGTGGGCAGCCATATTTGCCGATGTGGGCGTATCCGTCCTGGCCATCTTAAACGCTTTCCGGGGATTGAACGTGAAAAAACTGTGAAAATGAAACATGGGGATGGTTCGATTAAGAAGCCGCCCCATGTTTTGCTTTTCACATAAATTGTACGCCCTGGCAGTCATCCAGGGTAAAATCTTCTCCCTTATGGCCTGTAATTCGCACATGACCGAAGGATACATTCTTTACGAATCTGCAAAATATTCCCCGGCCCTGCATAGGCTGAAGGTCATCCATCATTGCTGGAACATCCGGTCTGGCATCTGCAGCCATATGAATCGAAACATTCTGCAGTTCGATATCTTCAATCGGCATTTCGGGAAGACCATAAAAGAAGCCCGCAGACGCGCCTGCTTCCCTGGCGGTTACATTGGACAGATGAATTCTTCGGATGGCCGGAGTTCCCGCATTCACCGGCTGAGGCTTCTTGCTTTTCACCTGTTCGTCCTTGCCGCCCTTCCCGCAAAAATAGTACAAATTCATCACCAATGGGCACATCACCTTTTTCATGATGATATTGTTCACACGGATATCTTCCACAACTCCGCCACGGCCACGTCTGGATTTTATGCGGATCCCCCTGTCGGTACCCTCGAAAACGCAGTTTGAGATAACCACATTCCTGACGCTTCCGCTCATTTCGCTGCCGATTACAACGCCGCCATGGCCATGAACCATCGTACAGTTTGTGATGGTGATGTTTTCACAGGGAACCCTGTATTTACCGGTTTCCACACCGGACTTCAGCGTTAAGCAATCATCTCCGACATCCACATGGCAGTTTGAGATGTGAACATTGCTGCAGGAATCGGGATTAATGCCGTCGGTGTTGGGTGAATCCGCCGGGTTTTTAATCGTAATGCCGTTAATGGTTACATTGTTACAGCGAACCGGATTGACGGTCCATGCGGGGGAATTGATGATATCCACCCCCTCAATCAAAACCTTCTCGCTGTCCTCGAAGCAGATGAAACGAGGCCTGGGATATTGCAGGGTTCGCTCCCGGTGACCCTTCCACCAGGGTGTACCCTGGCCGTCCAGTAAACCATGACCGGTTACCGAAACATTTCGAACACCCTTGCCGTAAATCAGCGGAGAGTAGACTTCACTTTCCTCTCCCTCCCACCGTGACTGAACGGTAGGATAATCCTCCAGCTCCTGGCTGAACAGTAAAACGGCCCCGGCATCCAGGTGGAGGTTTGTGTTTGTGATCAGGTGAATAGGCCCGGTCAGAAATCTCCCGGCTGGAACATAAACTGTTCCTCCCCCCGCTTCACTGCACTTTTCAATTGCGGTACGGAAAGCTTCGGTGCAAAGCGTTTCTCCGTTTGGAATCGCTCCGTAATCTGTTATATTAAAAATAGTTGAATACGGCATAAACAATTCTCCTTATATCCCCTGGTATTTCCCTGCATGCTACCCTTTCGGGCTAGAACACTCCCTGTTTCACATCATCAAGAAATACAAAACAGGTTTAGATGTGGAATAAAATCATGCACTCTGTTTTCAATGATTCAGCGATTCAACCAGGTTTAAATGTGTTATGTCACATGCTCATCGTTTCAGTCTTCCATCTCGGCACAGGCCTGAATGAACGCACCGATGCCTTTCAGATCATTCACAATGCGCGGTTCGCTGATATAGTATTCAAAAGATCCGTCACGATAAGGATTGTTCCCCAACCCGGCAACCTGGCAGGTATCCAGCAGATTCAGCAGCCCTTCCTTATCTTCCTGTATCAGTCGCGAGACAAGCCCCTGATACCCTTTTTCACAAATATAACTGTAGCCATCATCTATAACCTTCATGCGAATCGCTTTTGCGATGGCATATACAAACATGGACGAACAGGATGCCTCCAGATAATTTCCCTCTCTGCTGCCCTGATCCAACACCTGCCACCATAATCCGGTTTCCTCATCCTGTACTTTCGCAAGCGCATCTGCCATGTTCCTGAAAACCGTGATGATCTCCCCGCGTTTTGGGTGCTGCTGCGGGAAGTTTTCCAGCACATCCACAATCGCCATGGCATACCAGCCCATGGCCCTTCCCCAGAAGTTTGGCGAACAGCCGGTTTTATCATCTGCCCACTTCATCCCCCGACTTTCATCATATCCGTGGTACAAAAGCCCGGTGTTGGGATCCCTTGCTTTCTCATTCATCAGCAGAATCTGGTGAGCAACATCATCAAATATATCCGGTTCGTTGAAAACTTTGGCATATTCACAATAGAACGGGCAGCCCATGTAGAGGCCATCCAGCCACATTTGGTGCGGATAGATGAACTTGTGCCAAAAGCCTCCCTCCTTGATTCTGGGATGCCTGCGCAGCTGTTCGCGCAGAAGGCTTGCGGCCAGTGCATATCTTTCCTGATGGGTCTTTTTGTACAGCATCAGGATAGCCTTGCCGTTGTTCACATGGTCGATGTTGTATTCATGGGGCTGGTAATGGCCGATATAGCCCTTCGAGTCCACATAGATGTCCATGTTGTCCCGGATATACCGATAGTACCTGTCATCACCGGTTTTATTCCATATCATCTCCATCCCTTTGAAAACAACGCCATAGTCATAGGACCACCGCACCGGTAAAAGCGGATCCCGCTTCATGACGGAGTCAGACATTCTGATCCCGTAATTGTTTTTGATCTTTTTCATGCGCTCACCTCTTTATTTAATATGATTAAACACTTCAGGCTTCGAAGAAACAGTAACCAATTCACTTGAAAAACTGTCCGCATGGAACGAAATTCTCAGGTGGTCGTTCAGGAAAGGTTATCATCAATTTTCGCTTGATGATTTCCCTTCGCCGGCCATGCTGTTGCGGCGTCCAGGAAGCAGTTTTCCTCACTTTTCAACCCTGAACCAGTCAAAATCTGCATGACCAAAGCTGTTTGCTGTTTGCACGTTTCTGGCAAAAATCCCAATCCTGGCACCTACCCAGGCCCCTGGTACTGCGACAAAGGAGTGTTTCACTTCAATAAAGCATTCACCATCGAAGCTGTAGCTAAAGGTACAAAAACCGCCTTCATGAACGGTTACCCTGAAAAATATCGTGTTATCCGATTCAAATCCCATTTCCCCCCGGTTATCAGAGCACCTGTTTCTTGCAGGCAAAGCCCCTTCGGCTTCACCCAATTCCTCCCGGGTTTCAACACCCTCGTCCACTGCGCCTTGAAGAAATACAATCCGATTTCCTTTGGATGCCCTTTCAATCACTACCGCCGCATACTCATTGCCCAAAACAGCAAGGCCAGCCATGTCACCGGTTTGCGCAGGAAAGAACTGCAGCTTTACGCAAGCGCTGAAAGCGGGCCCTTGAAACAGCTGTGTCAACATATTCGGTGTGTGATACAGCAGTGGCTTTTCAACATTGCTCCAATTTCCATTATATAACCGCAGGAAGCCTTGCCTTTCCTTTAGTGAGAACCAGCATGGCTGAGGGTTGGCATTCCATTGCCACTGCATACCCAGGTGTTCACCCTCAAAATTGTCGGAGGTTTCAGGAACCTGAACCGGACATTGAACCTCTACGGGTTTTTTATAACGCTGTATCGGCTCACCGATACCATCCTCAATCAGCTCCTCACCGATAAAGGGCCAATCGTCAACCCAGCGCATGGGCTGCAGGTGCGTAATCCTGCCATAGGCATCCCTGTCCTGAAAATGGATGAACCAATGCCCGCCGGCTTCGGTGTCAACCCACCCCCCCTGATGTGGGCCGTTTATATCTGTTCCGCCCTGGTGCAGCACGATTTTATCCTCATAGGGGCCATGGATGCTTGTGGAGCGCAGAACAGTCTGCCACCCGGACTTTACGCCTCCGGCTGGTGCAAAGATATAGTAAAAGCCGTTCCGCTTGTACATCTTCGGGCCTTCAATGGTAGGATGCTTCAATGTGCCGTCAAAAATATAGACCCCTTCATCCAGAAGTGCCGTACCATCGGGTTTCATCGGGGACAGATGCAGAATGCTCTTAAATCCGATTCTGCTTTTGGCAAAGGCATTCACAAGCCAGGCCTTTCCATCATCATCCCAGAACGGGCACGGATCAATCCAGCCCCTGGTTTGCTTCACATGGGTCAGCGGCTCCCAGCCCTTAAACGGGTCAGCGGACGTGGTCATGAAAATCCCCTCATCCGGTGTGGAAAAGAAAACCCGGAACCAATTGTCATGGAACCGGATGCTTGGTGCCCAAACACCCTTGCCATATTCGGGCTGATCATAATTAGGGAAAGGAAGCCTTTGCACAGCATAGCTGATCACGCGCCAATTCACCAGATCCTTCGAATGCAGCACCGGCAACCCAGGCATAAAGCTGAAGCTGGATGCGACCATGAAAAAGTCACCGCCCACCCGGATCACATCCGGGTCGGAATAATCGGCATATAATACAGGGTTCCGGTATGTTCCATCCTGAAGATCAGAAGCCCAGACCCATTTTGAAGGGATGCTCTTTTCCATATATCCTGTCCTCAATCATCTATACTGAAAGTTTTAAACAACAATGTCTTTCGAATTTATATAGTGAAATACAGGTTTAACTCCAATTATCACTGCATCCGCGTTATCCCAAAGAACATCCAGGGATAAGTTCTTCGATAGTTTTCTTGCTTTGTTCTATCCATTCTGGTCGTGTATCTTCCATTAAGATTTCAATACCAGGCTTCCAGCTGCGCAGCATTTTCATCAAAAACGGATAATCCAGCAGGCCTTTTCCAATGGGGACGCTTTTTTTATCAGCGTTTTCAAGAATAAAATCTTTTGCATGAACCGCAATAATCTTATCACCGTACAGCTTGAAAGCTTCCATAATAACTTCCTGCTGACGGCTGATATTCGAGGCATTTAACAAATTTGCCGGGTCGAACAATACCTGCAGGTTGTTTGATTGAACCCGGTCTATCACATGCTTCATGATTGCACTGCTGGAAACCGTATGAACGGTTGCTCCCTCAAGACACACGAAAACACCAAATTTTTCAGCCTCGTGCACCAGTTCCTTCACACTTTCAACCAGGATTTCAATCGTTTTAGGAGAACTGTTGTCCACGTGATAGGATCCGTCGGCATTCAATGAGCCTGTTTCGGTCGCAACAATGCCGCAGCCAAAATCTCTGACAAATCGTATATACTCTTTGAATTTTTCCAGGCAGGCCCTTCTGACCTGTAAATCGGGGTGTATGGGATTGATGTAACACCCCAGCACCGATATGTGCACACCCTCATGCCCGAAAGCTTCCCGAATTGTTTTAGCCAAACCCGGGTTCAATTTCCCAGCGGAAAAGTCAAAATCAGTAATGGCCTTCTGTAACGCCAGGTGAACGCAACTGCATCCTTTATCGGCAACTGCTTTCGCCAGTTGGCTTACACGCATCTTTCCAATATCATGGGCTCGAATGCCAATCATCTGTTCATTCACCTTCTTTATATCCTGAAAACCTGTAAGTACTAAGATCATCATACCATATGAAACCTTTTTAGTTTGCTCATTTATTGTTTAAAATGTAGCGAAAATAATCATTTTTTGACTTCTGTTTTAGTCACAGAAACCGTTCCATTTTGTTTCTATGGAATGAGCCAAATAGAACCATGTCAGTGACTAAAATCCTTGAAATTGGAAATACTCTGAACAGGTTTATGAAATTCGGTGATGTGAACAAGGAGGATTTTATGGAACTTATCCCTTTGGATTTGGAAGCCAGAAACAGCTTTGGAAAGCTAAATAAAGTCAGGAACAGCGGTTATATACCCGGAATAGTTTACGGCGAGGGTATGGAGCCTGAACCCGTTCAAATTAATGAATCCGTATTTTGTGATAACATGAGGCATCATGGCATGAACACCATCTATGATGTTCATTTGAATGATCAGAGCATGCAGGCGGTGATCCGTGACCTGCAGGTGGATCATCTGAAAAATACCTATATGCATGTTGATCTGCAGCGCGTTTCAATGGATCATCAGCGGCAAGCCCGCGTTCCCATCCGTATCGTCGGAAAGACGGGGCCGCAATTCAGGGAAGGTGTCATCAACCAGCAGCTGAGTTATATTGATGTAAGGGGATTACCGACAGATATTCCGGAATATCTCGAGCTGAACGTATCAGATATGAAGGTCGGTGAACATATCACTGTTAACGATTTATTGGTGCCCGATACTCTGCTGGTGGAAAACAATCGGGGAGAAGTCGTGGTTTCATTTTCTCCTGCTCGCTCAGTGGTTGAAGATTTGAACACAAAGGATGAAACCCCAGCCAATGCTGTACCCATCATTGGAAACGATGAACGGGAAACAAATGCGACATGATAAATAAGCCGACCAGAACCCTTTTCTGCTGATACAATACATCTTTTTGCTAAAGGGCGAAAAATGCGATGTACCAAAAGGAACCGTCCCTG
>CAYVFB010000073.1:0-18204 GCA_964450305.1 uncultured Ruminiclostridium sp. | reverse complement strand
CATACCTGTGCGTGTTTTGCACGCACCTGCATTGTTCAATTTTCAATGTCCAGCTTCGGCTTCCGCCGATTTGTCACCTACCCCTGAACCACGCTTGTACAGCATGTTTAAGGAATTATCGGCGACAGCTTATATATCTTATCATGCCGTTTTCTGTTTGTCAACACCTTCGGATTAACTTTTTTCTACCAAATTCTCTGGCATATCCTTCAATATAACTCGTGAATTCCCGATCCACGATTACGGCTTAATCATACTAGCACGTCAATAAAATTATGTCAACCCCATGTAAAAATCTTTTTACACTACTAACCTTTAAAATTACTCCTGTAAAACCTGCCAAGGTTCCGTGTCGTATGGCGACACCTGGATCCTGAGGGACTGTTCACAGCCGAGCAGGCGTAACCTGCCATCTGGAACGAAATGAGGGATCTCTCATTCCCTCCTGACAAGATCCTTTGCTGCGCTTTGGGTGACGTCGCTACGTTCAGGATAAAACACATACCTCTGGCAACTAATGACTTATTTAGTGGGGGTGTGAACAGTAACCCTTTGACGGTCACTATAGGTATAACTAACTGTATAATAACAGAGAAAAATGAACCCTACCACGTTTGTAATCATCTGTGATGAATAAAAGCCTGCCGATGCAGGCTTTTATTCATATATTCCACTTGGTTCCTCAACTGCGTTCAGCAGGTTTAGATCCTGCCGCAGAAATGCTATTCTTCCTCGCCCTCTTCTTCGGCCTCTTTCATCTCTTTTGTAATACGGGCGATGGAAACAACCTTATTCTCTTCTTTGGTTCTCATTAAAGTAACCCCCTGGGTAACACGGCTGAGGATGCTTATCTCATCCACATGCATTCTGATGATGTTTCCATCCATATTGATCAGCATGATGTCGTCTTCCTCATCCACAAGCTTGGCACCGATCAAAACACCGGTTTTCTCAGTGACCTTATAGGTTAAAATGCCTTTTCCGCTGCGTGCCTGTACCTTGTACTCTTCCAGCTCGGTTCGTTTTCCAAAGCCGTTTTCGGTCACTACCAGTAAGGTAGTATCCTGGTTATAACGCAGCATGGAGATAACCTCGTCACCTTCGTCCAGACGAATGCCAATAACCCCCTGAGATGTTCTTCCCATAGGACGAACATCCTTTTCCCTGAAGCGGATGGACATACCCTCTTTCGTGATCAGCAGGATGTCATGACTGCCATCGGTGAGGCGGACCTCTATCAGTTCGTCGTCATCTATCAGCGATACGGCCAGCAGGCCTCCTTTACGGATGTTGACATACTGCTCGAGGGGAGTTTTCTTCACCATTCCTCCACGGGTGGCCATGAACAGGTACATCCCCTTCTCTTCACCGGTTAATGTGATCACCGCATTCACCTTTTCATCGGCGTCCATTTCCAGAAGGTTCACAATGGCAGTTCCCTTTGCCTGGCGCCCTGCTTCTGGAATATCCCAGGCACGCAGCTTATACACCTTGCCCTTGTTCGTAAAGAACAAAATATAGCGATGTGTGGAGGTTGTATAGATGTTTGCTACGAAATCATCTTCACGCGTAGTCAGGCCGGTGATCCCCTTACCCCCGCGCTTTTGGCTTTTATAATTGTCAATGGTGGTACGTTTAATATATCCATAATGGGTTAAGGTGACAACAATGTCCTCGTCGTCCACTAAATCTTCCATTTCAATATCATCCGTGTCAACGGTGATTTGTGTTCGTCTTTCATCACCATAACGGTTTTTGATATCGACAAGCTCTTCTTTAATAATGTTATGAACCAGCTCGGGCTTGGACAGTATATCTTTGAACCAGGCTATTTTTGCTAAAACCTCCTGATACTCCTGTTCCAGCTTTTCCCTTTCCAGCCCTGTTAAACGGCCAAGCCGCATGTCCACAATGGCCTGCGCCTGTTTTTCAGTGAAACCAAAGCGCTCCATCAGGTTTTCCTTGGCCTGGGTTTCGGTGCGTGAATGCCGGATGATATGAATGACTTCGTCCAGATTGTCCAGCGCTACTTTCAACCCCTCCAGGATATGAGCCCTGGCTTCTGCCTTTTCAAGATCATATTTGGTTCTGCGGCGGATAACATCTTCCTGATGGTGAATATAATGGACAATGGTTTCCTTGAGATTAACAACCTTGGGTTCAAATTTTCCTTCGGGTGTTTGAACCAGGGCAAGCATATTCACATTAAAGGAATCCTGCAGCTGTGTATTTTTATATAGCTGGTTCAGCACTACATTTGCATTGGCGTCTCTTTTTAATTCGATGACCATGCGCATGCCGCGCCTGTCGGACTCGTCGCGAAGATCTGAAATGCCATCGAGCCTTTTATCCTTTACAAGCTGGGCAATTTTTTCAAGCAGGCGCGCCTTGTTTACCTGATAGGGCAGCTCAGAAACTACAATGCGCTGCCGGTTGTTGTTATAGGTTTCAATTTCGGTAACAGCCCTCACAACGATTCTTCCTTTGCCGGTGGTATAGGCATCCCGAATTCCTCTTTTGCCCAGGATAATGCCCCCCGTAGGAAAGTCAGGGCCCTTAACATGCTCGATGAGTTCGCTGATATCGATTTCCGGGTTGTCGATTGTTTGTATGATACCGTTTATGGTCTCAGTTAAGTTATGTGGGGGAATATTTGTAGCCATACCGACGGCGATCCCCGAAGAACCGTTGACCAACAGGTTTGGGAAACGTGAAGGAAGAACAACAGGCTCGATTTCATGATCATCAAAATTGGGTTTAAAATCAACAGCATCCTTATTGATATCCCGCAGCATTTCCATAGCGATTTTAGACATTCTTGCTTCGGTATACCTCATGGCTGCGGGGGAGTCCCCGTCTACTGAGCCAAAGTTTCCATGTCCGTCCACCAGTGGGTAGCGCAAGGAAAAATCCTGTGCCATGCGCACAAGGCTGTCATAAACCGCGGCATCACCATGGGGATGAAAGCTTTTTAATGCTTCACCAACGGTTGCAACAGATTTTCTATAAGGCTTATCGGGTGTAAAGCCCGAGATATGCATGGTATATAGAATTCTGCGGTGAACCGGCTTTAACCCGTCGCGAATATCCGGCAGTGCCCTGTCAATAATGACACTCATGGCATAATCTATGAAGGACTGTTTCATCTCCGCTTCGATTTCAACCGGAATAATGTTAAAGTCTTTCTCTTCGGGCATTTTATTGTCTGGCATTGAAATGTACTCCCTTCCAAGGTGCTGAAATGGATAGAAAAATATCTTCCAATATTAAAGCCCTAATCTATTTTAATAAAGTTTTCCGCTTCTGTCTACACCTTGTTCTTCCTGATTCCATGCGCTATTGAACAAAATTTACAGTTTACACTCCCACTTAATAAGCTCATAAGTTGATGCAATGGTATTTGTTTTATTGTGAACATAATGATGTCATACTGAGCGCAGCGGAGGATCTTGTCAGGAGTAATACGGGCTCCTTCACTTCCTTCAACAGGCCGTGAGAAGCAAGGAATCAGAATCAGCGTTCTCGCCGCGAGCCGTGCCTGCTTACCTGAGGACAGTAACGCACAAAATGCTGCTGCATGGAGGCTGATGTTACTAATAAATTTAAAAGGTGTTTCACAATATAAACCTACATTCGATTCTATTATAACTCCATAAAAACAAAAAACACTTCCATCCATAACCGCGGAAGTGTTTTACAGACTCTGTTTTCTATGAAAGGGTATGTTTTTATACCCTATTGTGCCCGTTTCATCGTCTGTTCCTTCTTTGGAATTCTGACGATGAACTCTACAAATTCGCCCCTGTCAATCTGTGCTGCCTTAGCGTTGACGCCGGACTTTTTCATCATATCAATGGCCTGGCGGATGGTGTTGACGAAAATTCGAATGTCTTTGATGGAACGGGTAAGGCGTTTCCCATTTTCATACATCACGGGGTCTACATATTTGTCCAGAGCTTTTTGAACAAGCTCTTCGGTCTTTTTCACATTCAAATCTTTTTCACAAACCTTCTGCAGCACCTTCAGCTGGATTTGCTCGTCATGCAGCTTCAGCAAAGCCCGGGCATGGCGTTCGGTAAGCTGATGATCCTGCAGCATCTTCTTGACCATGGGCGCAAGTTTTAACAGGCGTATTTTGTTGGCAATGGTGGATTGGCTTTTGCCGATTTTCTGGGCAAGATCCTCCTGGGTGAGCCCGTGATCCTTGATCAGATTGCGATACCCTTCGGCTTCCTCCATATAACCCAGATCCTCCCGCTGGAGGTTTTCAATGAGGGCCATGATCGCCAAGTCATCTTCATTGACATCAATAATGATTGCCGGAATTTCCTTCAACCCGGCCATGGAGGATGCCCTTAAGCGCCTTTCACCGGCAACCAGCTCGTAATGATTCGAAGGTGTTTTACGCACATTGATGGGTTGAATGACACCATATTCCTTGATGGAATTGCACAGCTCTTCCAAAGCGCCATGTTCGAAATTGCGCCTGGGCTGATAGGGGTTTGGCCTTATATTATCAATCGGGATATAGGTGATCTTTTTTTGATTCTCCTTCTTATCCGAACGGTTGAATAAAAACCTTTCCTGCAAAGTCATAGTGGCACCTTCCTTACTCATTTTCTTTTGTTACCGAATGAACAAAAGATGCACAACATTTTCACGACTTCTATATTCGCCGTCCGCTTTTTTAATTCCTTTTTTTTATTCCGGGAATCGGTCGCAGGAAATGGTTGAGTTCCATGGTTTTCGTGCTTATAGTAAGGGTGACTTTGTTGGTTTGCCACTTTTTCTTGGGTATTGTGTCGGTGTCTGTCTAATCTTTTCTATCAAAATAATATGTCTTTCCATCGGATCAAAAGGAAGCATAAAATGCTCCACCTTCTTTACTCTTCCTCCAAGAATTGAAACTGCCTTACCCGCCTCATCAAGCTCCTTTTGAACCTCGCTGCCCTTCATCGCGATAAAAAAACCGCCAATACGCACAAAGGGCAGAATATATTCGCATAAAACCGGTAACGACGCTACAGCGCGTGCAACGCCTACATCGTATTGCTCACGATGAGACTTTTCCCGGGCAAAGTCCTCTGCCCTGCCATGAATGGCCTGAATTCCGGATAATTGATTTTCTGTGATCACCGTATTCAAAAATCGTATTCTTTTGTCCAGTGAATCCAATAGGGTAACCTTCAGGCTGTCCTGGACAATCTTCATCGGAATACCCGGAAAACCGGCACCTGTTCCCACATCGATAACATTCTCGGTTCCTTCGGGTAAATAGCGCAAAACAGAAACAGAATCAATAAAATGCTTGATCACCACTTCTCTTTCTTCGGTAATCGCCGTCAAATTGATCTTCTCATTCCAATCAATCAACCGTTCATGATAACTGCTGAACAAATTCACCTGTTGCTCGTTGATATGAACACCAAAGCAGGCTGCGCCGCTTTTTAACAATTCTGAATTTTCACGGATCATTCCTCTTTCCTCCTGCTGATGGCGTTCAGATAAATGACCAAAACAGAGATGTCCGCAGGAGAAACCCCTGATATCCGTGAAGCCTGCCCCAGCGATCGGGGCTTGTACCGGGCAAGCTTTTGCCGGGCTTCTATACGCAAGCCTGAAATTTTTTCATAACAAATGTCGTCGGGAATCAACCTTTGCTCCATTTTCTTGAACTGCTCAATCTGCTGCAGCTGTTTTAAAATATATCCTTCATATTTGACCGATATGGAGACCTCTTCTGCTACCTGGGCAGGAAGATCCGGAAATTCTTCGTCTATTTCCCGAAGTGTCTGATATTCCAGCTCCGGTCTTTTCAATAAATCAAAAAGCTTTATCCCGCTTGAAATTCGTGAGCTGTTGTATTTATCCAAATAAGCAAGCACCTTTTCAGAAGGCGGAACGGTTTTCGCCTTCAGCCTTTGGATTTCGTCCTGAATCTGCTGTTGTTTCGTTAAAAACCGCTGATACCTTTCCGGGGAAATAAGCCCCAGCTCGAAACCCACCGCAGTAAGGCGGCTGTCGGCATTGTCCTGGCGCAGGTGCAACCTGTATTCGGCCCTGGAGGTCATCATGCGATAGGGTTCATTGGTTCCCTTTGTCACCAGATCATCGATCAAAACCCCGATATAGGCCTGTGATCTGTCCAGGATCAACGGTTCTTTCCCACGGATTTTCAAAACAGCGTTAATTCCTGCAATCAAGCCCTGGGCAGCAGCTTCCTCATAGCCCGAGCTTCCGTTGATCTGTCCGGCACAATACAATCCCTCAATTTTTTGAAGCTCAAGAGAAAGCTTTAGATCCATAGGGTTGATGCAATCATATTCAATCGCATAGGCAAGACGCATCACTTGCGCCTTTTCAAGGCCCGGGAGGCTTCTTATCATCTGGTGCTGAACATCTTCGGGCATGCTGGTGGAAAACCCCTGAAGATAAACCTCTTCGGTATCCAAACCCATGGGCTCGATAAAAACCTGATGCCTTTCCTTATCGGCGAACCGAACCACCTTATCTTCAAAGGAGGGACAATATCTGGGGCCAATGCCTTCAATCGTGCCGCTGTAAAGCGGAGAGCGATGCAGGTTTTCCCGGATAATGCGATGGGTTTCTTCGTTGGTATAGATCAGATAGCAAGATACCTGTTCTTTTTCGATGGTTTCATTTTCAAAGGAAAAGGGTACGATTGGATTGTCCCCTGGCTGTTCACTCATTTGCGAATAATCTATGCTTTTTCGATTAATGCGCGAAGGCGTACCCGTTTTGAAACGCATTAGCTCCAGCCCAAGCGCCTTAAGGCTGTCAGAGAGCTTATTGGCGGGCAAAAGCCCATCCGGTCCACCGCTGTAAGAGGCATCACCGATGATGATTTTTCCTTTTAAATAAGTCCCGGTCGTCAGGATAACCGCTTTACACGGAAAGATGGAGCCGATATGTGTTTTAATGCCTGTAACCTTGTGATCCTGTTCCAGAATTTCGACCACCTCAGCCTGGCATACATGCAGGTTTTCCTGCAGCTCCAGCGTATGCTTCATTTCCCGCTGATAGGATCTGCGATCGATCTGGGCTCGCAGCGAATAAACCGCCGGCCCTTTAGCCGTGTTCAGCGTACGGGATTGAATCATCGTCTTGTCGGCGCATTTGCCCATTTCACCGCCCAGCGCGTCTATTTCCCGCACAAGATGGCCTTTGGCCGTGCCTCCAATATTCGGATTGCAGGGCATGTTGGCGATGCTGTCCAGATTCATCGAAAATACAGCTGTTTTTGCCCCCATCCTTGCAGCAGCCAAAGCAGCTTCGCACCCGGCATGGCCTGCGCCGACAACAATTATATCATATGGCTCGTGTGTATAGCCCATATTACCCCTTCTCTTCTATGATTAGCCTGCTGAAGTACAGCACATGCTATTTTCCAACGCAAAACCTTTCGAAGATATTCATCACGACCTCTTCTGATACCTCGTGACCTGTAATATAACCCAATTTTTCGGCAGCGGATTTGATTTCCATTGCCAGGATATCCTGGGTCATCGCTTCTTCCGCAAGCTTCAATGCCGCCTGCAGCCCTTCCAGGCCGCTCTCCAGCAGCTGCTTGTGCCTCGCGTTGGTTACAAGAACCTGATTATCGGTATCCAAATCATTCTTGTTGACAAAATGATAAATTTCGCTTTCCAACACTTGGATCCCCGAGTCCTCCAGCACCGATATCTCAATTGCTGCAGGAATTTTATCGTGAATTTCCATTAGCCTGCCTTCATCGGTTTTATCTGTTTTGTTGATGATATACAGGGTTTTGCGCTCGTAACCTGCTACTGTTTTTAGTATTTGCGCGTCATCTTTTTCAAAACCACTCCAGGCGTCCAGAATGAACAGGATCAGATCGGCTGATTGGATAACGTCAAGGGCTTTTTCTACACCTATCTTCTCAACCTGATCGCTTGTTTCCCTTAACCCGGCAGTATCAATCAATTTTATGGGAAAGCCCTGAATATTCACATATTCTTCGAGGATATCCCGGGTGGTTCCAGGAATGTCCGTGACAATAGCCCGGTTTTTACGGGAAAGTCGGTTTAGCAGAGAAGATTTGCCCGCGTTGGGCTTGCCGATGATGGCGGCCTCCATACCCTCTCTGAGAATTTTTCCATAATGAAAGCTTTCGATCAGCTTTTCCAGCTTGTCAATAGATTTGGTCAGAATGTCTTTACACTTTTTAAGCGTTACTTCTTCAAAATCGTACTCCGGGTAATCCAAATTCACTTCAATCTCAGCAAGAAGTTCAATAAGAGCTTTCCACACTTCACCGATTTCAGAGGACAGGCGACCTTCCAGCTGAGAAACGGCAACTGTTGAACCTTTTTCCGTTCTGGCGCTGATCAGATCCATCACCGCTTCAGCCTGAGCCAGATCCAGCCTTCCGTTCATAAAGGCTCTTTTTGTAAACTCTCCGGCTTCCGCAGGCCTTACGCCATGACGGTATAGCAGCTCGAGAATTCTTGAAGCCGTAACATATCCTCCATGGCAATTGATCTCCACCGTATCCTCAGCAGTGTATGTTTTCGGAGCTTTCATTTTTGAGATTAAAATTTCATCAATAATTTCATTCTTTTCCGGGTCAATAATCTTTCCATAATGGATGGTATGGGAGGGATATTCCAGAAAATCAGCTTTCCCCCTGAAAACTTCAGCGGCTACAAAAAAAGCCCTGGGACCGCTGATCCGGATGATGGAAATCCCTGCGTTTCCTACTGCCGTGGATATGGCTGTTATTGTGTCTGAATGGATTGCCCCTTCCATAGAATCACCTTCAAAAAACATCGTCACTTCATCCACCAATAGAGAATGAAGTGTTTCTGCTTACTCAATCTTTTAAAAAATGGACAATGGGTTCCCCATCGTCCACTTTGTTTTCCGTTAATCCAGATTCATTTCCTTTTTATACTTAATGACAACCTTTCTGTTTGGCTCATCCCCAATGCTGTAGGTTTCAACCGACTTGTAATCCTGCAGTGTCGCGTGAATGATCCTTCTCTCATAGGGATTCATCGGTTCAAGGGTCATATTCTTTCTGGACTTTGAAACCTTGTCTGCAAGCCTATTCGCAAGCCTCACCAGTGTTTCTTCCCTTTTTTCACGATAATTCCCAACATCCAGGGTAACCCTGATAAATTTTTCACTGTTCTTGTTTACCACAAGACCCAATAAGTATTGCAGCGCATCCAGGGTTTCACCTCTGCGTCCGATGATGATCCCGATATTTTCTGCTGCAAGCTTTATGGTCAGCGTTTCTCCGTCCATGACAATTTCCATATCTTCTTCAAGTCCCATGGCATTTAAGATTGGTCTTAGAAAGTTTCTGACGATTTCCTCGTAATTGTCTTTCTTAAACACGCGGACAACTGCATTTCTTCCGCCAATCAGCCCAAACAGACGCTTGCTTCCTTCATCGAGTACTTCAATTTCCGCGTCTTGCATTTCGATATTCAGTTCAATCAAGGCTTCTTCTATAGCGGCTTCGATACTTTTTCCTTCTTTTTCAACGAATTGTGCCACGCTTATCCCTCCTTCTTTTTTTGCATATATTTATCGGTAAAGAATTGCTGCGCCATTTGAATGAGGTTGCTGATCAGCCAGTAAAAGGACAGGGCAAGAGGAGCCTGAAAGCTGATAAACAGTGTCATTACAGGCCCGATATACATCATGGTTTTGTTGGTTTGTGCCATTTGCGCATTGGAATCATTATTGTTCTGCATTGTCTTGGCCATGCTCAATTTTGTTGAAAGGAAAGTAGTGCCAACGGTAAGCAAAACCAACACCAGGGCTGGAATATAAACCCCGGGCATTTCACTGATCAGTTTAAGGTTATAGGTAGGTACAACACCGAGATTAAAAATCTTTAAAAATGTCATGCTGATCATCTCGGTGCCTTCCTGCACAAGGTTGGGAATCTTGTTGATCGCTTCGATAATGTAAGTTTCAAAGTATACATTTTTCTCAAACAGGGTGGTTACTTCCACTGGATTTGCCTGCACACCTGCAAACTGATCCAGGAATGGGAACCTGTCTGCCGGAAAAGAACCGGGGTTCACTGACATTATTTTAATGATGGTATTGCCCAGCAACTCTTTTGTCCAACCAAACATGTATGTAAGTGGCTTGCGAACAACAGAGAACAGGGCGATAAGAATCGGGAACTGAATAAGTAAAGGAAGGCACCCGCCAAAGGGGCTTACTCCCTTTTCCTGATAAAGCTTCGACATTTCCTGACTCAGTTTTTCCTTGTCATTCTTATACCTTTGTTGAAGCTTCTGAAGCTCTGGTTGAATTTCCTGCGTCTTTTGGGTTGATTTCATTTGCTTGATAGTTAAGGGCAGCAAGGCAAGCTTTATAATTATGGTAAAGAAAATCAGTGAAAGTCCATAATTACGAAAGGCAATCGTGTTGTAAATGAAACTGAGCAGCATACCAAGTGGTTTGGCGATGATTTCAAACATTTTTATTCTCCTTCCCGCTTTACAGGATCATAACCCCCAGGATGAAAGGGATGGCACTTGAATACCCTTTTAATCGCAAGAAAGGTTCCCTTCAGCGGCCCGTATATTTCTATGGCATCATAAGCATATGCAGAGCATGTAGGATAGAACCTGCAGCTTCCCGTTCCCTTGAGGGGTGATAAAACCCTCTGATATGCGCGTATCAGCCATAATAGTATCTTTTTTATCATGACTTTCTGTTCCTTTTGCTTGAAGGATCAAATATACAAGTTCATTATTGAACAGTCAGCTCGTTCATTTTATCCGTGAAAACATTCAACTTCCTGAGTAAAAACCGCATTTCCTTTAATACCTGATGATAGTCTGGATCGGTTTCATCCGTCCTTCTGGCAACAATGATAAAATCAAAACCCGGCTTTATATGATCCATTAATGTATGATAGCTTTCCCGTATAAGCCTTCTTATTCTGTTTCGCTGAACGCTTTTTCCGTACTTTTTGCTTGCGGTAATCCCAATTCTGTTGATCTTCAGGGGGTTTGGCTGCATATAAATCACCAAACCCCTCGATACTTGATATCGGCCCTTCCGGTATATCCTCTGAAAATCCCGGTTTGTTTTAATTTTAACAATTTTACTCATTTCAAACTTCCGGTTCCACAATTCCACTGTTTCAGAATCATTATTTCCACCGTATTGCAGTTTTAATACCGCATTGCCGATAATCAGCCCAAACCCTCAGTTTCTGTATGTTTTATGAAGGTTTACAACAAGCAGACCGGACGAATATCTGCAGCTGTCCTGTACGCAGGTTCTGTCAAATACTCGCCCTTGTATTCGGCGAAGAAAAAAAGACCACATCTCAGCGGTCTTATGCAGTTAATTTCTTTCTTCCCTTCATTCTTCTTCTTCTTAAAACCTTCCTGCCGTTGCTGGTTTTCATTCTTTTACGGAAGCCATGTTCTACTTTTCTTTGCCTTTTTTTCGGCTGATATGTTCTAATCATTGTTGCACCTCCATTCAAAGCAATATTCTATTTGTATTAAGATATTTCTATCTTGAATAGGCATCAGACCTATTATATATTATGAATTTAAAAATCGTCAATACATTCTGCAAGATAATCTTGTCTTTTTCTTGAGCCATCTACATTTTGAGTACAATCAAATGTAGGAATACCATATGTTGTATCAAAGAGATTAACTGTTTTCTACGGATCATTTTATTGAAACATCGGTACAAGTTTGATATAGTTAAAGGTACCGGTTATCATGTACCTTGGAGGAGTCGTCATGTTTTTATCAATACAGGATATTTGGAATAAAGTAGATGCGTTGCTGGATGGTGAGTTGACAAAAATAAGTCTGGATACCTGGATAAGAACCGTAAAACCTGTACATATCGAAAACGATGTATTCACTCTTGAGGCACCATCCGAATTTAACAGAGACATATTAAAATCTCGTTATATTCCATTATTGACAAATGCGATAAAAACCGTCACCAACAAGGTTTATGAAATCGAAGTGATTATCCGGGATTCAATAAACAATCCTGAGGAATCCAATTCTGAAGAGAAAAACTCAAATTCATCATTGTTAAACCCAAAATACACCTTTGACACTTTTGTAAGAGGCAGCGGAAACCAGTTTGCCCATGCCGGTGCGGTCGCCGTTGCTGAATTTCCTGCGAAAAAATATAATCCATATTTTATATACGGGGGCGTGGGACTGGGAAAAACCCATCTGATGCATGCCATCGGGCATTATGTTTTGGAACAGAATTCAAATTCCAGAGTATTGTATGTTACATCTGAAAAATTTACTAACGAGCTGATCAACTCCATCAGGGATGTAAAAAATGAGGAGTTCAGAAACAAGTATCGCAATATTGATGTTCTGTTAATTGATGATATTCAATTTATTGTTGGTAAGGAAAGAACCCAGGAAGAATTTTTTCACACCTTTAATGCACTTTATGAAGCGCAAAAGCAAATTGTTATTTCCAGCGACAAGGCACCAAAGGAATTTAATATGCTGGAGGAAAGGCTGCGTTCCAGGTTTGAATGGGGATTAATTGCTGATATACAAGCACCGGATATAGAAACAAGAATTGCCATTTTAAAGAAGAAGGCACAGTTGGATAAAATTGTCGTATCCGATGAAGTCATTTTTTACATAGCAGACAATATCCTGTCAAACATTCGAGAATTGGAAGGCGCCTTAAACAGGGTAATTGCCTTTTCATCATTGACGAACAGACCCATTACTCTCGAATTGACACAGGAATGTCTGAAGCAGCTGATTTCAAATTCCAGCAATCGGGAAATTAACACAAATACCATTATGAAGACTGTAGGCCGTTACTTTGACATCAACCCTGACCTTTTTACAGGGAATAAACGTTCCCGTGATATCACCTTTCCACGCCAGGTAGCCATGTATTTGTGCCGCGAACTGACAGATTTATCCTTGCCAAAAATCGGACAGGCTTTTGGAGGAAAGGATCACACAACTGTTCTTCATGCCTGCGAAAAAATACAGAATGAAATCCAAAAAAATGCGGAGACAAGAAGGGCTGTCAGTGAAATGAAAAAAAATATTACCGGAAAGTAGTTTCAACAGTTTCCCTGTGGATAATTTTCCTGCTGTCTGTGGATTATCATTAAAATAAAAACAACCCTTTCCATTGTGAATGAAAAATACAGGTTGTTCACAGAAGAATAAACAGGCAATAATGGGGAAATACCAGCCTGAAAATGGTTTTTCAACAGTTTACACAACACTTATGATGATTATGATTAAACTAATATAATTATATGAATATAAAGGGAGGTTTAGAACAATGAAATTTTCTTGCTCAAAAAATGATTTAATTGAAGCGATAAACACTGTGCAAAAGGCAGTCATGGCAAAAGCAACCCTGCCCGTCCTGGAAGGTATTTATATTGAAGCGGCTGAAAATGTAAAGCTCGTGGGAAACTGTTTTGACCTTGGCATAGAATACTCCATCAATGCTGATATTATAGAAACTGGTGCGATTGTTTTAAACTCCAGAATGTTTGGTGATATTGTCAGAAAGCTGCCAGACTCAGAAGTATTTTTTCAGGTGAAAGAGAACTTTGTGGTTATCATTGAATGCAACAATGCTTATTTTGAGATTAAATGTCTTTCTGCAGAAGGGTATCCCATGCTGCCTGAAATTGAAGAGGACCAAAAAATCAGTTTGTCCCAGTCAACATTCAGAGAATTAATTCGTAAGACTATTTATGCCATCAGTTCAGATGAAAACAGGAAAATCCTTACCGGATGCTTACTCGAAGCGGTAAATGGGGATTTTAATGTGGTATCTTTAGACGGTTTCAGGCTGGCCGTTGCAAAAACAATCATTAAGGAAGATGTTAGCTTTAAAGCTGTTATCCCTGGTAAAAATCTGAATGATATTCATAAAATTCTGGAACAATCGGACGAACCTGTTAAAATAACTCTTTCTAAAAACCAGGCTCTGTTTGAGGTGAATCAGTGCAGAATAATCTCGAAGCTTTTAGACGGAGAATATATGAATTACAGAAATTTCATTCCCGAACAATTTGAAACTGTGATAACAGCGAATGTGAAAAGCCTGACTGAAAGTATTGAAAGGGCTTCTTTAATTACAAATGACGACAAAAGGTACCCTGTCAGGTTTACCATCGACGATGATAAAATGATGATTACATCCAGTGCAGAAATTGGCATTTCCAAAGAGGAAATAGATATAGAAACAAATGGGGAAAATATGAAAATAGGATTCAATCCTAAATATCTGCTTGATTCATTAAAGGTAATCGAGGATGAAAAAGCGACCATTTCATTTAGCTCTTCCATAGGGCCAAGTGTAATCAAGCCCATACAGGGAGATAAGTTTATTTTCATGGTGCTGCCGGTGAGAATGAATTAGTGATGCAGCCTTTTGATGAATAGGAAACAGAGAGATGAAAATAATTGAAATTTATACACCATATATAAAACTGGATCAGTTTTTGAAGCTGGCTGATCTTTGCGGTTCAGGCGGAGAAGCAAAGGAAATGATTCAAAGCGGAAAAGTTTTTGTTAATGGTGAAACAGAAACCAGACGCGGAAAGAAGTTGATAAATGGTGATAAGGTTAAATTTAAGAACACAGAGTACCTGGTCCGCCAGGATGGTGGTTTAAGTGGTAATCAAAAAGCTTCAACTGAAAAACTTTAGAAACTATACCGAAGAAGAAGTAGCTTTTTCGAAGAATATCAGCCTGATCTATGGGGAAAATGCACAGGGAAAGACAAACATCGTTGAAGCTTTGTATCTTTTTGCTACTGGTAAATCGCACCGTACCAAGAATATCAATGAGCTGATCCGTTATGGAGAAAGCTTTTTTGATATTATTCTATTTTTTGAAGAGAATAATTATGAACAAACGCTGGAAATAAGGTATGAAAAAGGTAAAGGAAAACTCCTGTTCATCAATGATGTTAAGAAAGAAAAAATTTCTGATCTGCTTGGCGTGGTACCATCTGTTTTATTCGCTCCGGAAAGCCTGTTAACAGTGAAGGGATCACCAGGAGACAGAAGAAAGATTCTGGATATCGTATTATGCCAAATGAACAGAACCTATCTATTCAATTTACAAAAATATAACAAAATAGTAAAAAATAAAAACATCCTTCTGAGAGAACATCAAGCAAGCAATCAAAACTATCAGCAGTTGGAAATTTGGAGTGAAAGTCAGGCAAAGACAGGCTCTTACATTATCAGTGCGAGAAAAGATATTATCAATAGCCTGGAAAGGAGAATGAACAGATTACTACATGGAATTTCTGAAGGAAGAGAAAAAGTTCAGTTAAAATATAGAACCTTTAATGATGAAGGAAAACCAAATGATGAAGCATTGGTTGAAACCATAAAGAAAAACCTTAGCAGAGAAATAGATCAGGGAAACTGTCTGATTGGACCACACAGAGATGACTTAGAAATATATGTGAATCAAAGGAATTCAAGAATGTATTGTTCTCAGGGGCAACAAAGATCGGTTGCACTGGCAATGAATATTGCGATACTGGAAGAACTGGAAGAAAAAATAGGTAAGTCACCAATTTTACTGCTGGACGATGTGATGTCTGAGTTGGATGAGAAAAGACAAAAGTATTTGTTTGACGTGATCGATAAACGACAAACCATTATTACCACAACTGAGAAATCTAAATTTGAAAAACCAGGTGAAAAAGTGATATCATACATACAGGTGAAGGATGGTAAGATCGTAAACACATTATAAATAAGCATCAAGTGAGCAGAATCGTTATTGCTGATAGGATTGACGAGGAAATAACAATTGAGTACAATGATTTGAAGAATGGGTGATCATATGTTTTTACACATTGGTGGGGATTATATTGTATCTGTTAAGGATATTGTAGCCATTGTTGATATGGAGAAATCAACAATTTCCCAGGATACCCGGTCTTTCCTGAAAATTTCAGATGAAGAAGGTTTCATTATTACCATCGTTGAAGGTGAAATACCAAAATCATTTATAATCACACAGGAGAAACATAAGAGCAGGGTATACCTTTCACCAATATCAACAACAACCCTGTATAAGCGGTACGAGTTGATGAAGAATAAGAAAAAGGACAAACAATTGAATGGAGGCTATCAATTATGAATATACCGGCAAAACAGGAGAAATATTACGGAGAGGAACAGATACAGGTCCTTGAAGGGCTGGAGGCTGTTCGTAAAAGACCGAGTATGTATATTGGTACGACTTCATCAAGAGGATTACATCATCTTGTATATGAGATCATGGATAACAGCATTGATGAATCATTGGCTGGTTTTTGCGATACGATAAGAGTCATTATCAATAAAGACAACAGTATCACCAATATAGATAATGGAAGGGGTATTCCTGTTGGGATTCACCCGAAAATGGGAATTCCCACGGTTGAGGTTGTTCACACCATTTTACATGCTGGTGGAAAATTTGGTGGTGATGGTTATAAAGTATCAGGCGGTTTACACGGTGTGGGAGCATCTGTTGTAAATGCTTTGTCCGAATGGATGGAAGTTACTATTCTACGGGACGGAAAGCAATATAAGCAAAGATACGAGCGCGGGGTTCCAGTAACAAAGCTGGAAATTGTTGGTGAAAGTGATCACACCGGAACAATTACAACCTTTAAACCAGATGGCCAAATTTTTGAAGATCTGGTATATGACTATGATGTATTATTGAAAAGGTTCCGTGAACTGGCTTTTCTAAACCGCGGATTAACAATACATCTGGTTGATGTCAGAGAAGATGAACCAAAGGAAACAATTCTTCATTATGAAGGAGGCATCAACTCATTTGTACAATATATCAACCAGAATAAAGACGTCATTCATAACGATGTTATCTATTTCAACGGTGAAAAAGAAAATGCAATCATCGAAATTGCATTGCAGTATACAGACACATATATAGAAAATGTTTTCAGCTTTGCGAACAATATTCCGACAACAGAGGGCGGCACTCATGTTACAGGGTTTAAAACAGCGATCACAAAGGTAATTAACGATTATGCAAGAAAATACAACATCCTGAAGGAGAATGAAAAAAACCTGTCCGGGGAGGATGTTCGCGAAGGAGTTACTGCAATTATCAATGTGAAACTTACGGATCCTCAATTTGAAGGACAGACAAAAACAAAGCTTGGAAATGCTGATATTCGTTCTCTGACAGAATCAGTTGTTGGAGAAAAACTTCAAAGCTATCTTGAGGAAAACCCAAAACAGGCAAAAATAATTGTTGAGAAATCAATTATTTCCTGCCGAGCACGAGATGCTGCCAGAAAAGCAAGAGAATTGACCAGAAGAAAAACAGCATTGGAGTCCACTTCGCTTCCAGGGAAATTAGCTGATTGCCAGGAAAGGGATCCAAGGTTATGCGAACTTTTTATTGTTGAAGGTGACTCTGCGGGCGGATCAGCTAAACAGGGAAGGGACAGAAAGTTCCAGGCCATTCTGCCACTGTGGGGGAAAATGCTGAATGTTGAAAAAGCCCGACAGGATAAAGTGTATGGGAATGAGAAACTAACACCTGTAATCACTGCATTGGGGGCAGGTTTTGGTGAAGATATTGATCTGGACAAACTCAGATACCATAAAATTATTATCATGGCAGATGCGGACGTGGACGGCCAGCATATCCGAACTTTATTGCTTACTTTTTTATTCAGATATATGAAGCCCCTTGTTGAAAAGGGCCATATATACATTGCTCAACCCCCTCTTTATAAAGTAAAGAAAGGAAAAGAAGAGGTTTATGTGTATAACGACCGAGATCTCCAGAAACTGTTGGATGAGAAAGGCTGGGAAAAAGGAGACTCGAACATATCAATACAACGTTATAAGGGTCTTGGTGAAATGAATGCTGATCAGCTCTGGGAAACAACCATGAACCCTGAATCCAGAAAGATGTTAAAAATTGATTTAAGTGACCCGGTTCTGGCGGATGAAATTTTTACGATACTGATGGGTGAAAAAGTCGAGCCAAGAAAAGAATTTATTCATAAGTATGCAAAGCTGGTATCGAATCTGGATGTATAGATTTCGTTCTTAACATTGATAGGAGAAGAGAATCAGTTCTCTTCTCTTTTTATATTTATCGAATTGTTTCACGTGAAACATTTCCTAGTAATAATCCGAAGAAACGA
>CAYVFB010000072.1:1981-18206 GCA_964450305.1 uncultured Ruminiclostridium sp. | reverse complement strand
TTCTTTAACAAACAAATTCCCGCCGGTACCAATGAAGTATATAGCGGCAGGGGGAAGCTTTACAAGGCCGAGGTTCAAACTGGTGAAGTGAAGCTGGTTGCCGGGCCGGAATACAGCGGCTTCGCCATGGATCGGTATGAGAATTATGGAGTTATGCTCAAGGGCAATATTGTATGCCGTTTCGATTGTGATACGGAGAATATCACCGAATTGGGCGCTCTTCCCCAGGGAGGGCAAATTACCGGGCACCTTACTACCAGCAAAAATGGAACGATTGTCTGCAGTTACAAGCAATTGAACTGTATTTTTGCGTTGGTTGTATTTGATCCTAAAACGGGTAAAAGCGAGGTCGTCTATCAAAGTGATTACCATCTGGGACATACGCAGGTTTGCCCGACGGATGAAAACACGATTTTCTTCATTCATGAAACAGGCGGAGATGCCTTGCAGCGCATGTGGCTGTTCAATGTGAAAACCTCCACCGCGCGGCCGTATTATGTCGAAGCTGACGGTGAATGGATTACCCATGAAGTTTGGACAGCAAACGGCGAAAATATTGTTTTCATGAAATTACCGTCCAACATCATGATGGGGACAAAGGATGGCCACAATTTCCGCATTGTAGCAAAAGGAGAACAGCTTTTACATCCAGGCGTATCCCATGATTCCAAATGGTTCTGCGCCGATCGGATCGGCTATCTTGGTGTTGACAGCCCCAACCTGGTTTACCTTGCAAATGGCGAAACGGGCAAATCCATCGTTCTTGCCAGTACCGATACGCCCAAAACCGGTGCGGATCATCTTCATCCCTCATTTAACCGGAAGGGTGATATGATTTTGTTCAACCGCCCGTTTGATAATGGCACCACACAGGTTTGCCTGATCGATCTGAATCAGGTGGAACGACCCTGAAGGTTCATTGAAAAGTTAACTTCCAGGCGGTAAAGATTTGCAAAAATGAGGGAGCCCTTTTGAGGACTCCCTGAACAGGTTTAGTTTTTATGAACTCAACTGTCCTGCCAGTGTGTGGGTGCAAGTCATAACAGAGGCTCACCAAAGGCGGTGCGAATCGCACCTCAGCATGTACCAGGACCTCAAAACACTATAGAGACCCTTTAGTGGGAAAGTTATGTTAAAAACATCAGAATCAATCCCCGTTTACCTGGCAAGCTTTATAATATTCAGCACATCGGCCCGTTTCAGTTTTACAAACTGACCGATGGTGTAGGTGTCGTTGCCGGTTGCTTTGGAGGCCATCTCATCAAACCTGTCCTCGGGCACACCCAGCTCTTTCAGCGTAACCGGCATACCGATGGATCTAAAGTATTTTTCCATCCTTGAAATGCCCTCCAGCGCGGTTTCCTCAGGAGAGCGGAAGTTCGGATCCACACCCCACACGCGCACAGCAAACTGGCAGAAACGGGCTACATCATGTTTATAAACATATTTCATCCAGGCAGGGAAAACAACTGCCAAACCTGCACCATGAGCTACATCGTAAATTGCGCTCAGCTCATGCTCAATATCATGGGAACCCCAGTCGCCGACCCTTCCTGTGTTCATCAGGTTGTTGTGCGCAACGGTTCCGCTCCACATGATTTCAGCCCAGGAATCGTAGTTGTCAGGTTGTGCCAAAACCCTGGGTACATGATGGGTTAAGGTTATCATGATCCCTTCAATCATACGGTCCGTCAGTTCCACATTTTGTGTGTTTGTGAAGTATCGTTCCATCAGGTGGGCGAGGATGTCTGCAGAGCCGCTGGCAGCCTGATATTTCGGAAGCGTAAAGGCCAATTCGGGGTTTAAAATGGAAAACGCGGGATAGATGATTTCAGAATTGAATCCCCTTTTCAACCAACCGTCCTCGTTGGTGATCACACTGGCGGTGCTGGCTTCACTGCCGGCCGCTGGTATGGTCAGTACGGTGCCTACAGGCAGAGCGGCCTTCGGGTTCACCTTTCCCGCATAAATATCCCAAACATCACCCTCATAAAGAACCCCCATTGCAATGGCTTTTGAGGAATCAATCGCGCTTCCTCCGCCAACGGCCAGTATAAAATCAAGCTTTTCTTCCTTACAAAGCTTTATGCCTTCACGAACAAGGCTTAAACGGGGGTTCGGTTTTACTCCGGAAAGCTCTACCCATCGAATGCCTGCATCCTTCAGCGATTGGGTCACCCTGTCGTACAGACCGGTTTTTTTGATGCTTCCGCCGCCGTAGTGCAGCAGGATGTTTTTGCTGTAGGGAAGGATTTCTTCTCCCACTTTTTTCTCTGTCCCACGACCAAAAAGGATCTTCGTTGTGTTCTGAAATACAAAATTATCCATATAAAAACCTCCAAAGTAATTTTTACCACCATTTAATTATACCCATGATTTCACTGCGGAAACTCATAAAACACTGAATTTGAGGTTTTGACGAATACAGTGAAATCATCATGATTTCACTGCGGAAACTCATAAAACACTGAGTTTGAGGTTTTGGCGGATACAGTGAAATCATCATGACATTGCTTCAATCATTTTCACAGAATAATCTAATGTATTCGCATATTTCCTTTTGAAACCGCCGATACTGAGGAGAGATAGGTTGCGGGGAGGTTATCATTTGGATTCAAAAGTATATTTTGCCAGTCAGGCCGATGAGCAGGAAAAAGAAACTGAAAAAGATAAACTGGATAACATTAAGGAAATGGGCACCGTATCGGTACAGGAAAAAGGCAGAAACATTCATTGCCTTACGGTTATCGGGCAGATAGAAGGCCATATGGTATTGCCCCCGCAGAATAAAACCACGAAATATGAGCATGTCATCCCACAACTGGTCGCAATTGAAGAAGATAAAAACATCAGTGGTCTGCTCCTGGTGTTAAACACGGTAGGCGGTGATGTGGAGGCTGGCCTTGCTATTGCCGAAATGATTGCCAGCATGTCAAAACCGACGGTTTCTTTGGTTTTAGGCGGAGGTCACAGTATTGGTGTCCCCCTGGCCGTATCCACAAACTATTCTTATATTGCACCGTCCGCAACCATGACCATTCACCCGCTTCGACTCAATGGTATGATTATCGGAGTTCCGCAAACCTTTGAATATTTTGACAGAATGCAGGAACGTGTTGTGGAGTTTGTATCGAAAAACTCAAAAATAAAAAAGGAAGACTTTCGCAAGCTGATGCTGAAAACAGGTGAGCTTGCCAATGATGTGGGAATTGTTCTGTTTGGACAGGAAGCCGTTAACAACGGAATCATCGATGAAGTTGGGGGGCTTGCCGGAGCATTAAAAAAGCTGGATGAGCTTATTGAAAAAAATAACGAGCAAAAAAAGGAGAGTGTGCAGCAATGAGCCTGCAGCATAACTTAAGTGAGTTGTATGAAATGAACAATAGCATAAATAAAGGAAGTGCACTGCCATGATTTACAGCACGCGAACTAATGATAGTAATTTTCATTAAGCTGCAGCATGCAGCAGGATGTATTTGAAGGAGAGTGAAAAAGTGATCTATTCCATCGTTCCATTCGATCAGGTTTTATTCGATCAGCAAAGCGGTACGGAAGCCCGTATGGAAGTGACGCTTGATGGTGAACGTGTTGTTCTGATGAAAAATGATGACAACACATACTCTATTGAAAGGCTGATATCCACAAATCCGAAAGCATACCTGAAGCCAGAGCTGGCACCTGGAACAATGCTGATGACCATTACGGCAACAAAGGAGACCCCTAACTTAACATGGCAAATCATGAACAGGGACACGATGTAACAGATAAAGTGAAAATGGGTGTCGCAGGTATCCTGGCTGGTTTTGTTAACGGCTTGCTGGGTTCGGGCGGTGGGGTTTTGATCGTGCTATATCTTACAATGATAGCCAAAGTGGGTAGAAAAAATGCTCAGGCAACAGCCATAGCCATCATTTTGCCACTGGCTGTCCTCAGCAGTGTTTTTTATGCCAGAGGCGGGTATATAGTGTGGTCTCATTTGTGGAAGGTTTCTGCGGGTGGGGTTGTCGGCGCGATTCTTGGGGCTGTGCTGCTGAACAAGCTGAAGCCCATATTTCTGAAGAAGCTTTTTGGTGTTTTTCTGGTTATCGCCGGTGTAAGGATGTTCTTTTAGACAAAGGGAGGCTTCATGCTTGAAATTTTGCTTGGTTTTATCTCCGGGATGATCAGCGGAATGGGTATGGGGGGCGGAACGATTCTCATACCCGGCCTGGTACTGTTTGCAGGCATTGAACAAAAAACAGCACAGGGAATCAACCTGCTGTATTTCATGCCTTCGGCCATAGCAGCCCTGGTTTTACATTTCAAAAACAAGCACATCGAAAAAGCGTTCCTTGTTTTTCTAATCGGTGGCGGGTTATTGGGTGCGTGCCTGGGAGCTTTTCTGGCTGTAAGGTTTTCAAACGATCTGTTGCGAAAAATCTTCGCTGCCTTTTTAGTCGTGATGGGTATCTATGAGATTTTCTGCAAAGATCATGGAAAAGACAAAGAAAAAGATTGTCAAAAGATTAACATACACTCTTGACATTTTTTATGTTAGGATTATAATAATAGAAAAGCATTCAACTGAACTGAATAACGCCGGATGAAGATTAAAGGAGAGTAGCCTGTTGGCTCACCGAAGGAGTAAATCTCTCAGGTAATAAGACTTTAATCAGACGGACCTCTGGAGAGACCAGTGAAATGGCGCCGAAGGGGCAAACCCATGTAAAAAGGCTTTCAGCTTTTAGGCAGGGTGTATCTCTCAGGCAAAAGGACAGAGCTGTAATAAAGGTTTGCCGTAGGGTTGGAATCTTTATCAGTCATATAAAACGATTACAGGGGTCAAACAGTATGTTTGGCTTATTTTTTTAGCAGGAGGGGAATATTGTGGCGAAAATTATTGTAGCAGACAAAATGGCTCCGGATGGCATCGATTATTTGAAGAGCAAGGGTTTTGAGGTAGATACCCCATTTGGGATTTCTCACGAAGAACTGCTTGAGGTTATTGAAAATTATGATGCTATCATCGTACGAAGCGCGACTAAAGTAAAAAAGGATATCATTGAACGTGGTAAAAACCTGAAAGTGGCCGGCAGGGCAGGAAATGGCATTGATAATATTGATGTGGATGAATGTACCAAACGCGGCATTTATGTGGTTAATACACCTGAGGGCAACATCATGGCAGCCGCTGAAATGGGTGTTGCCATGGCATTCTCTATTTTCAGAAATATACCCCAGGCCCACCTTGCAGCAAAAAACAAGGACTTTCGCAGGAACAAGTTTGTTGGCGAAGAGCTGGAAGGCAAAACTGTCGGTATCATTGGTGTGGGCAAGATTGGCTCTATCGTTGCCAGAAAGCTTGCCGGTGTTGGCATGACGGTGGTCGGATATGATCCCTACGCCACCGATGACAGGTTCAAGCAATTGGGCATTGAACGCTGCGAAGCCCTGGAAGACCTTTTGAAGGTTTCCGATCTGATCACGCTGCATATTCCGAAAAGCCCTGAAAGCACCAATCTGATCGGTGAGAAGGAACTGAAGCTGTGCAAGAAAGGCGTTCGCATTGTGAACTGTGCCCGCGGCGGCATGATCAACGAGAAAGCCCTTTATGATGCCATCGTTTCCGGGCAGGTAGCAGCCGCTGCATTGGACGTACAGGAAAAAGAACCGAACTTTACAAAGAAGCCCGAAGAACAGGATTATTGGAACCCACTGCTGGATCTGGACAACGTTGTGTTCACACCGCATCTGGGTGCTTCCACTAAAGAAGCCAACTACAATGTATCCATCGGCGTAGCAAAGCTGATCGAAGGCGTTTTAAACGGCGAACTGGTACCCGCTGTCAACATGGCTCCGGTTACCGGGGATGTAAAGGAATTGCTGCCCTATACCGACCTTGCTGAAAAGCTTGGCAGAATCTATTACCAGGCTGAAAAAGACAGCGTGATAAAGATTGAAGTGAACTACAGCGGCGATGTGACGCAAATGCCCACAAAACCGATCACACTTTCAGTCATCAAAGGCTTCCTGCACAGCGCCGGGGATATGGATGTAAACTATATCAACGCAGAACTGAAATTGAAGGAACTGGGTGTTGAGCTGGTCGAAAGCAAAAGCTCCAGTCTGGACAAATATACCAACCTGATCACAGTAAAATTCACAACAAAGAAAAAGGAACTGGCTGTATCAGGCACTGTTTTTGCCAAGGATGTAGAGCGTATTGTAGATTTCTTCGGCTACAAGCTTGACTTTGAACCCACACCTCATGTTATCGCGCTGCAGAATGTGGACGTTCCCGGTATCATCGGCAAGGTCGGCACCATGCTTGGCGAAAACAACATCAACATCGGCGCAATGCAATGGAGCCGCAACAGAAGGGGCGATAAGGCTGTCTCGTTTGTCAGTGTTGACGCCGATGTTTCTGATGCTCTGCTGAAGCAGCTGTTAACCATCGAAGGTGTACTAAAAGCCTCCAGGCTTCATCTGTAAGACTGGAATTTATGAAGGCCGCAGATTAAACATGGGAAATAATAAAGAAAGGCACGGTACCTCAAGGTATAGTGCCTTTCATCTTTTAGATTATTCTTTGTTTAAAATGCTCTTGTCATCAAGCCGAACTTTGTTATACACCAAATATATGCAAAGCTATTTTATCGGTTGGAATTATGTGTTATGATACTTTAAGACCGTTCGAGAAGTAGATTTATTCATCAGATACCCGATTCGAGGGCTTGAAACCCGCTTCGATGCATGTTATAAACATGCTTGTTTGGATTATATGAATAAATCTTATTTCCGAGCCCGCTCCGACTAAAATACGGAGGACAGATTATGCCGGTGAAAGTGGGATGTATATCCCTTGGTTGCCCCAAGAACCTTGTGGACAGTGAAATCATGCTGGGGCTTTTAAACAGTGACAACTATGAAATAACAGTGAACCTGCCCGAAGCCGAGGTTATTATTGTCAATACCTGTGCCTTTATCGGGGATGCGAAGGAGGAAGCGGTGGATGCCATCCTCGAAGCCAGCCTGTACAAACAGACAGGCTGGCTGAAAGCGCTGATCGTAACAGGCTGTCTGGCACAGCGTTATCGTGATGAAATCATCAACGAAATCCCTGAAGTGGATGCTGTGCTGGGTACGGGAAACATTCCGGAAATAGAGCGGGTTATTGCGAACCATGTTGGTGGCAGGAAAGACCAGCGTCTGTTTGTGAATGATCCAGCCGATGTGGATTACCTGGACAATTTAAGACTCCTTTCATCCAAGGGAGCATCGCAATATCTGAAAATAGCAGAAGGCTGCAGCAATTACTGCACCTATTGCATTATACCCTCGCTGCGGGGACCTTTCCGCAGCAGAACTCTTGAAAGCATCCTTAAAGAGGCAAAACAGCTGGTGGAAAGCGGTGCTCGTGAATTAATCCTTATTGCTCAGGACGTCAGCCGCTATGGTGAAGATCACTACAGTGAGCCCAGCTTGGTAAAGCTGATTCAGGAACTGTCACAGCTTGAAGATTTGAAGTGGATCCGGCTGCTGTACTGTTACCCCGAGCGCATTACCGATGCGTTGATTCAGCAGATGAAAAGCAACCCAAAGCTGCTTCCTTATCTGGATATCCCTATACAGCACGCCAGCGACAGAATCCTGAAAGCCATGGGCAGAAAAAGCAGAAAGAAGGATCTCATTGCGCTGATGAACAACCTTCGTAAGGAAGTTCCGGGAATTATTCTGCGCACATCCCTGATCACAGGCTTTCCGGGTGAAACCGAAGAAGACTTTAACACCCTGGTCAGCTTTGTGAAAGCTCATCCATTTGACAGACTGGGTGTTTTCGCCTATTCTCAGGAGGAGGGGACACCGGCGGCTACCATGGAAAACCAGGTGGAGGAGCAAATTCGGGAAAACAGGCGTGATCTTCTTTTATCAGTTCAAAGTGAAATCGCTGAGAAAAGAATGAAGAAAAGGATCGGACAGATATTTGAAGTTTTGACTGAAGGAGTGGCCGACGACGGAATTTTCTATTATGGCCGTTCTTACGGCGAAGCACCGGATATCGACCCGCTGATATACTTCACTTCGCCGCAGCCATTAGAAGCAGGAAGCTTTGTCAGGGTTAGAATGCTAAACAGCCAACAGCTGGATTTAATTGGGGAGGCCATAGTCAATGAATCTGCCGAATAAACTGACCGTGCTTAGAATACTGATGATTCCAGCGTTTTTACTGCTGATACTGCCTGTGGGAAGGGCGCTTTTGTTGCCGATACCCCCACAAAGCGGAAGAATTCTGGCTGCATTGGTTTTTGTTTTGGCCGCATTCACCGACTTGCTCGATGGCGCCATCGCCAGAAAGCAAAACTGTGTCACCAACCTTGGTAAGTTTCTCGATCCCATAGCAGACAAGCTCCTGGTTGTTTCTGCACTGATGGCTCTGGTTCAGTTGGGAGAGATTTCAGCGTGGCCTGTCATCATTATCATCGCAAGAGAATTCATCGTACAGGGGGTTCGGATCCTCGCGGCCAGTGAGGCGGTGGTCATAGCGGCCAGCATATGGGGGAAAATTAAAACCTTCACACAGATGATTGCCATTGTGTTGCTTATCCTGAAGGATTACCCCTTTTCACTGCTCACCTCTTTTCCCGTGGGGCAGTTGCTTTTATGGGTGTCCGTCGTATTAACCATAACATCAGGGTATGATTATCTTAAAGCAAACCGTGACAGACTAAAGAACTGAAAACCTGCTTGCATTACCCGAAAAAATAGTATATACTTTTTAGCAACAGGGAATATTATCTGGTACTAACACTATCTTGGGAAACATTCAATAGCGTTAAAAGTGCTGTCCCGGCCATTCATCCTTAGCGGCAACAGCCAGCGGTTTCCAAGCGTGATTTTACCGGTAATTGGTTTACAATGCAGGGAAGAAAGGTGTTTTTGTTTGAACAAGAGCTCAATGGCAAAGAAGGACAGACAGCTGAGGCTTGTAGATAAAATCAAGGAAGATCCGTTTATGACCGATGAAGACATTGCCGGGTTTCTGGAGGTCAGTATTCCTACCGTCCGCCTTGACAGGCTGGAGCTTGGTATACCTGAGCTGAGGCAAAGAATCCGGGATGTTGCCTCCATCAATCACCAAAAGGTCAGGGCGCTGCATGCCGATGAAATTGTTGGTGAATTGGTTGAAATACAGTTGGGTGTCAGCGGCATTTCTATTTTGGACACCACCGATCAAATGGTTTTTGCACAGTCCAAAATAGTACGGGGGCATTATATATATTCCTTTGCAGAGTCTTTGGCCATCGCAGTGATCGACGCCGATGTTGCCCTGGTTGGGGTAGCCAACATCAAATACAAAATCCCCGTATATGCCGGTTCCAGGCTTATTGCAAAGGCTATTGTACGACAAACAAGGCAGCGTAGTCACATCGTATGGGTATTTATTTCCTTCAGACAGCAGGAAGTTTTTCGTGGGAAGTTTATTCTGGTATCTATTGGAGAAAATGAAGAACAGAATAACGAAAGCTAAAGCACCACATCATTAGAACACAGGTATCACAACGGGCAACTGGTTGAATAGAACATTCTTCAAGGGTACTGTCTGCATCCATGTATGACAATCTTCTGAGGAAAGGCTGAGTGAAGAATTTTGAAAATAATGGTAGATGCCATGGGCGGGGATAACGCGCCGGACGAAATTGTAAAGGGTTGTGTCGAAGCGGTTAAAATGAGAGCCGGCTTTGAAGTGGAACTGATTGGTGAGGAAAGCGAAATCAAGCGGGTTCTGAAAAAGTATCATTACCCTCAGGAGCGCATCACGATCACTGCGGCGTCTCAAACAATTACCAATGAAGATAAACCCACCGAAGCAATCCGTCGTAAAAAAGATTCGTCCCTGGCCATAGGGCTGAACAAAATTAAAGAGAATCACGGGTATGTTTTTATCACAGCCGGCAGCACGGGTGCGCTCCTGGCTGGTACCCTTCTGATAGCAGGCCGGATCCCCGGTGTGCTGCGCCCTGCCCTTGCACCGATCGTACCTTCCCTGGCCGGCGGCACCATGATCATCGACGCAGGAATGAATACACTGTGCAGGCCCATGAATTATGTCCAGTTCGCCATCATGGGCTCGGTTTTCATGCAGCAGATGTTTCGCAAGGAAGACCCGCGTGTCGGGCTGATCAATGTGGGTACCGAGGAAGAAAAGGGAAACGAAACCCTGAGGGAAACTCTGCCCCTGATGAAAAACTGTGGTGTGAATTTCGTCGGAAACATTGAGGGCAGAGATATTGCAGAGGGCAAAGTGGATGTGGCTGTTTGCGATGGTTTCACCGGAAACGCCATGCTGAAAATGATGGAGGGAACCGGTAAGTTCTTTATGCAGCAGCTGAAGCGGGTTTACAACTCCGACCTGTTTACAAAAATATCGGCTTTACTGGTAAAGGCTCATTTGAAAAAGCTAAATGACAGTGTTGATCCCGAAACCATTGGCGGGACACCCATTTTGGGCACAAACGGGTTGATCTATAAATGTCATGGAAACAGCAAGGCTAAAGCAATTCGCAATACCATACTCAACGCGTCCAAAATGACAAACAGTACTTTTATTGATCAAATCAGAGAAAGATTAGCAACCGTGGAGGTAAAGTTGAATGCATGAGTTTGGTGTAGGCATTCTGGGAACAGGAATGTATCTGCCCGAGAAATTGTTGACCAATTCTGATCTGGAAAAAATGGTAAACACTTCAGACGAGTGGATTGTGAAAAGAACTGGAATGAAGGTCAGACATCTTTTGGAAGAGGGTGTTCCTACCTATACAATGGGGGTTGAGGCTGCAAAGCTTGCGATCAGGGATGCCGGCCTTTCTCCCGCAGACATAGATCTTATCATCGTAACAACCGTAACACCGGATTATTTAACCCCATCCGTGTCCTGTTTGATCCAAAAGCATATTCAGGCGGAAAACGCGGCCGCTTTCGATCTGAACGCTGCCTGTACCGGGTTCGTGTATGCTATGACCACAGCCAGGCAATTCATCCAGACCGGTTTTTACCGGAATGTTCTCATTGTTTCCAATGAGGGCTTAAGCCGTGTCACAGACTGGGAAAACAGAAACACCTGCATCCTGTTTGGTGACGCTGCGGGGGCTGTGGTTTTAGGCAGGGTTAATCCACAATATGGTATCCAGGAGAATTATATAGCATCTCTTGGCAATTTGGGGCACAGCTTAACACTTCCATGTTTTTATCTGCCCGACGAAGAGCGCCAGAAGAGGACTTTGGGCAGGGAACGCAGCATCTGGCAGGATGGCAGCGAGGTTTTCACCTTTGCGGTGCGCGCCATGACAGATGCGACGCGAAGGGTGGTTGAAGCAGCTGGAAAAACCATTGATGACGTGGATCTGGTTATTCCGCATCAGGCCAATCTTCGGATCATCAGCGGGGCTGCAAAGCGGCTTCATTTGAATGAAGAGAAGGTCGCAGTCATCCTGCAGGAAACCGGAAATATTTCCAGCGCATCGATACCGGTAGCGTTGGATATGTATGCTAAAAATGACCGGATCAAAAAGGGTGACACCCTTGTAATGGTTGCCTTTGGCGGCGGCTTGACCGTTGGGTCATGTTTAATGGTTTGGGGGAGATAGCTGGGGTTCCCAGCTACTAAAGGGTCTTTGAATATTTAGTCAGCGGAGGTAGATATGGCTATTGCATTTGTTTTTCCAGGGCAGGGGGCTCAATACATCGGAATGGCAAAGGAGATCTGCAGCCAATATCCGAAAGCATTAGAAGTCTTCAAACTGGCTTCCGAAGCTCTCAATATCGACATGGAAGAGATGGTTTTCAACGGGGATGAAGAAACCCTGAAAATTACTGAGAACACACAGCCCGCCATATTAACTGCGTCCATCGCTTGCCTTGCCCCCATTCTCGATGCAGGGATAGAGGCCGATTTTGCAGCAGGCCTAAGCCTGGGTGAATATGCGGCTCACGTTTACTCAGGAACTTTAACCTTCTCAGAAGCCGTCAGGCTGGTAAAAAGGCGTGGAAAATTCATGCAGGAGGCTGTTCCGGCCGGTGTCGGTGCCATGGCTGCTATCGTGGGGATTGGAAGGGAAGAACTGCTAAAGATTTGTGAGCAGGCCAAGGAATATGGTATCGTTGAACCAGCCAACTTCAATTGTCCCGGGCAAATCGTCATCTCCGGTGAAATGCAGGCGGTGGAAAAGGCTTCGGCCATGGCCCTGGAAAAAGGTGCAAAACGTGCGGTTCCACTGCCGGTCAGCGCTCCGTTCCATTGCAGTATGTTAATCTCAGCCGGGGACATGTTGGAAATTGAAATGGAAAATGTGGATATACAGAATATGAAGGTTCCGGTTGTGACCAATATCAGCGGTGAAATCGTGCAGGAAGGCCATGTACGGCAGACTTTGGTGCAGCAGGTTTCCAACTCGGTTTTATGGGAGGATTGCGTGCAAACGATGATCGCCCTGGGGGTTGATACCTTTGTTGAAATTGGTCCCGGGAAGGTATTAAGCGGCTTCATCAAAAAGATCAATAAAGATGTGACAACGCTGAATGTAGAGGATATAGCCTCTCTGGAAGCAACCTTAAAGGTTTTAAAGGGGTGAGATGAATGAATTTTAGCGGAAGGACGGTCATTGTCACAGGTTCCACCAGAGGCCTGGGAAAGGCCATCGCCGAAAAATTCGCAATGTCTGGTGCGAATGTCATCATCAATGGCACTTCCAAAACAGTTTTTAAAACAGAGGAAGAATTCCTGCAAAAGGGCTATTGTGTAAAAGCCGTTGAGGGTGATATCAGCATTCCCGAAAAGGCTCAGGAACTGATCGATACGGCTGTAAATACTTATGGCACGGTAGATGTACTGGTGAACAATGCAGGGGTTATCCGAGATAAGCTAATGATGAAGATGAGTGTTGAAGACTGGGATACGGTTATGAACATCAACCTCAAGGGTGCGTTTTTGTGCACCAAAGCACTAACAAAGCTGATGATGAAGAAAAGGCAGGGGTGCATCATCAACATCACTTCTGTGGTAGGAGTGATGGGAAATGCAGGTCAGGCCAATTACGCGGCTTCAAAGGCGGGGATGATAGGGTTTACGAAATCCGTCGCAAAGGAACTGGGTGCCTGGGGTATCACCTGTAATGCTGTTGCACCGGGTTTTATTGATACCGATATGTCCGAACAGCTGTCCGATGATATCAAGGAAAGGTATTTGGCGGTTATTCCTCTGAAAAGGGCAGGGACTCCCTTTGAGGTGGCTGACACAGTCTGTTTTCTTGCATCGGAAAAAGCCAGATACATTACCGGTCAGGTAATTCATATTGACGGTGGAATGGTTATGTAATATTATCATAATTGAATGCAATACTATCAAATATATAGTTTGCGATTCTTGTCTGGAAGGGGGTGAAAGGTGTGGCATTTGAAAAAGTGAAGGAAATCGTTGTAGAGCAGCTCGGTGTTGAAGAAAGCGAGGTCGTAATGGAAGCTTCTTTCATTGATGATCTTGGAGCTGATTCTCTTGATATTGTGGAACTGATCATGGCTCTGGAAGAAGAATTTGACCTGGAAATACCAGACAAGGAAGCTGAAAAAATCACAACAGTCGGGGATGCTGTGGAATATATTAAAGCTCATTCCTGACCAGCTGCATAAAAAGAGTCCCACCTTGTGGGGCTTTTTTTATTTGATGGTTCTCCTTTTCTGCCGAACATTCGGCACAAAAGGTTCATTTATAAACTCAAGGCTTATACTCTGGCAGTAACAGATGTTGATTTTACAACCAGAGCAAAGCAAGGGTCAGCCCCCGAATCAGGCTGGGGGCACTGGAGGAGGTTAATAACCATGAACAGACGGGTAGTTATTACGGGAACCGGTGTTATTCACGCACTGGGAAAAGACACGGATTCCTTTTGGAAAGCGATTCAGGAAGGGAAAAACGGTATATCAGCCATTACAAAATTTGACTGTTCGAATATTGACACCAAGGTGGCTTCCGAAGTGAAGGATTTTGATCCCACGCTTTATATGGAGAAAAAGGAAGCCAAAAGAATGGATCCCTTTGTCCAGTTTGCCATGGCAGCAGCAAGCCTTGCCATTCAACAGGCAGGCATCGATGTAAAACAGGAGGATCCTTTCCGTGTAGGGGTACTGATCGGATCAGGGATCGGGGGCATTCAAACCCTGGAGGATCAAAAACAAACCCTGATGCAAAGAGGACCCAACCGTGTCAGTCCGTTCTTTATCCCCATGATGATAGCTAATATGGCTTCAGGGCAGGTTGCCATCCGCTATGGCTTTTGCGGATATAACGAGTGTGTTACAACTGCCTGTGCCACCGCGAACCATGCTATTGGCGATGCATTCCATATCATTCGAAGTGGCACGGCTGATGTAATGGTATCCGGTGGGGCAGAGTCAACCATTACCGAGCTGGCCATGTCTGGTTTTTGCTCGGCAAAAGCCATGACGACCAATCCGGACCCGGAAACTGCATGCAGGCCCTTTGATAAAGACAGAGACGGTTTTATCATGGGTGAGGGTGCTGGGATCCTGGTGCTTGAAGAGCTGCAGCATGCACTGGACAGAGGAGCAAATATTCTGGCCGAGATCATTGGGTATGGTTGTACCTGTGACGCATACCATATTACTGCTCCTCATCCGGAAGGGCTGGGCGGAATAAAGGCCATGCAGTTTGCATTGCAGGATGCCGGTTTGAAACCGGAGGATGTAGATTATATCAATGCCCACGGCACATCGACGCCGCTGAATGATCAAGGTGAAACCATTGTCATTAAAAAGGTTTTCGGAGATCATGCCTATAAGCTGGCAGTCAGCTCCACAAAATCGATGACAGGACACTTGCTGGGTGCTGCCGGAGGAATTGAGGCCATCATTTCTGTAATGGCCTTGAAGGATGGCTTCCTGCCGCCGACGATCCATCTGGAAACGCCTGGTGAAGGATGTGACCTGGATTATGTGCCCAACCAGGGTAGAAAAGCAGATCTGCGCATAGCCCTTTCGAATGCGCTGGGCTTTGGTGGTCATAACGCCGTTCTGGCCTTTAAGAAATATGAAACCTAAGCAAAGACTGAAGAAGTGAAGCTGAAATAAAGGTGGGGGACATTCCGCAGAATCGGAAGGGGACATTCCGCAAAGATTCAATCCCGCGAAGCAGCGGTGTGTCCCAAGTTAAGTTATAGTTAAGCAAACCTTAGCCCGAAGAAATGAAGTAAAAATAAAGGTGGGGGACATTCCGCAGAAAGGATGACCCGCGAAGCAGCGGTGTGTCCCCCTACAGATAAGAGAGGTGTTAAATTGAATCTTTCTCAGGAAAGTCATGTTCAACAGCTGGAGTTGAACATTGACTATGTCTACAACAACAAAATGAATGCCTTCCAGGCCATCACCCACAGCTCCTATGCCTATGAATACAGGCAGAAGACAATTTCCAGCAATGAACGCCTGGAGTTTCTGGGTGATTCCGTATTAAGCTTTATCATTACAAACCGTTTGTATAAGGAAACTTCCGATATGCCTGAAGGGGAGATGTCCAAGCTGAGGGCTTCAGTTGTATCGGAGGCGTCTTTATCACATTGTGCCCAGCAAATCAAGCTTGGAGAGGTTTTGCTGTTGGGCAAGGGAGAAGAGCTGATGGGCGGCAGGCAGCGCAGTTCAATACTTGCAGACGCCATGGAAGCCATTATCGGAAGCCTGTATCTGGACGGTGGTCTGCAAGCTGCAGAGCGCTTTGTGGATATGTTTCTCCATGAAAATTATACAAAGGCCATACAAGGAACCCTCTACTGTGATTTTAAAACAAAGCTTCAGGAGGAAATCCAGAGGAAGGGAAATTTTACCATCCAATACACCGTCATCGATGAAAAAGGACCGGATCACAATAAGTTCTTCACCACCGCTGTCTGTGTTAATGGCTCAGTTTTAGGAGAAGGCAAGGGGAGAACCAAGAAAGAAGCCGAACAAAATGCGGCTGGAGACGCTCTGGAGAAATTATCCCACAGCGAACTGGTTTAATCCTCAACTCGGAGCCGGCTCGGTTTTCCGAACGGTCTACTGGGAGCCGGCTCGGAAAGTCAGTTCATTCATTAAAACATGCATAAAAGTGTAATAATTAATGAAGCCATGCAGGTTTCCAACCTTGGAATCCGGTGCTATATGAATAAACATTCTTTTCCGAACGGTCTACTCGGAGCCGGCT
>CAYVFB010000072.1:0-1881 GCA_964450305.1 uncultured Ruminiclostridium sp. | reverse complement strand
TTTTCCGAACGGTCTACTCGGAGCCGGCTCGGTTTTCCGAACGGTCTACTCGGAGCCGGCTCGGTTTTCCGAACGGTCTCCAGGATAATCATGGAATCGGGGCTTTTATGAAAAAACACATGAACATCCCCATTTTTATTCCCCACGAAGGGTGTCCCAACGACTGTATCTTTTGCAACCAGCGGAAAATCAGCGGCTGCACAACCACACCCAACGAAGCCGAGCTTCGTCAGGTTATCGAGGCACATCTTTCACATGCGGATCACCCCCGGGACAGTGAGATTGCTTTTTTTGGAGGAAGCTTTACAGGGCTTCCTTTTTCGAAACAGGAACAGTACCTGAAAATCGCTGAAGAATTCGTTAGAGCAGGGCAGGTTGGTGGTATTCGGTTATCCACACGGCCAGATTATATCCATGAGGCTGTTCTGGATTTGCTCGGAAAATATTCTGTGAAAATCATAGAGCTTGGAATACAAAGCCTTGATCATGACGTTCTTCATAGAAGCAGGCGTTTCTATTCGCCGGAAACAGCACTGAAAGCCTGTCAACAAGTAAAACTTCATGGCTTTAGTCTTGGTGTTCAGACGATGCTGGGCCTGCCCGGTGATACCTTGAGCAAAAGCCTTAGAACAGCGGAAACACTCATCCTGCAACAACCCGATATGGTCAGGATTTATCCAACGCTGGTCATACGCGAAACAGAGCTGGAAAACCGGTATTTAAGCGGTCAATATCAGCCGCTGACCCTGAATGAGGCTGTTTCATGGTGCAGTGAAATTGTGCCAGAGTATGAAGCTGCCGGGATCAGGGTATTGCGAATAGGTCTCCACCACAGCGAAAACATGGAGATCGGTGCACAGGTAGTTGCAGGCCCTGTGCATCCTGCGTTTGGTGAACTGGTGTATTCAGAAATATGGAGAAAAAAGATAATCCATCAGCTCTCCAAAGCAAAGGAAAACGGTCAAAAACTGATCATTCATGTTCAGGCTTCCGACGTTTCAAAGGTTATCGGACAGAACCGAAAAAACATAAACTATCTGAAACAGGCCTATGGGTTTACTTCAATAAAGGTACTGGGTGATTTGAAAAACCCAAATTCCTGTCATCTGGAATTTCAAGGTTGATGCTGTTCTCACTGCTGTTCGATAAATAGAAGGTATACCACGAGCTGTCTGGTTTGTCCAGAGTTAGCATGACCGGTTCGAAGTGGCTGGAATCGACGGGAACTGTGGACGGATCGGCTGTAAGCAGGTACTTCCCTTTGGGCAGAACGAACCGCGCATCTCCTTGAACATCACTAAGCGCAGTTATCCGTGAAGGCTCTGAAAGGCTGTCCATTCTCAAAAGTGTAAGCCTTACGTTTTTTATTGGCTCTTGCGTGTCAGTTTTCCGCAATTTTATGGTCAATGAGTGTACAGCGCCGTCTTCGTTTTTCAGTATTCTTACCTTTGCAGATTCAGTCTGGGTTTTCAAAGTTAGCACAGCATTGGGTAAAACATCATTGCTAAACACAATAAAAGTTATGCCGGCAAGAACAAGAACCGACAAGGCAATCACTTTTGAAAACCGGTTGAGGGTTCGATGAACTGCCGGTACAGAGAATACCGATGCAGCAAGAATCAACAAGGCTCCGGTAAGGAAAGAAAAACCCATCAGGCACATCGCCCCCTGGCGGACAATGGGGGTTATGGTGTGTGCATCGGGTATGAATCCGGATAAATTAGTTATAAGCAATCGACGATAGCATAACAGCAATCCAACACCAGGTATCATAACCGCAACTCCTGTATATCTGAGCACGGCCTTTAAATTTTCAGCGGTTTTTTCATGCAGAAAAAGCAAAAGCATTGCGATCAAGCCCAGAACAGGAATAATGGTGCT
>CAYVFB010000071.1:0-18526 GCA_964450305.1 uncultured Ruminiclostridium sp. | reverse complement strand
GGGCTGCAACAGCAGCGGGAATACGAACAGGCTATGGTTCTGGGACGGCGACTTCAACGATGGTGTAAAGGATCTCGGTTACAGGGAGCTTTATGTCAGGTGGCTGCAGTATGGTACGTTTTTGCCGGTTTTCCGCTCACATGGGACGGACACGCCCCGGGAACCGTGGAATTTTGGTGAACCCGGCAGCATTTTTTATGAATCCATTGTGAAATTTATTAAACTGCGGTATCAACTCATGCCCTATATTTATTCCATGGGGGCTGAAGCATGTCGGAATCATACAGTCATGATAAGGAGCCTGTTGTTCGATTTTGCGAAGGATGACAAGGTGAGAGAAATATCCGACTGTTACATGTTCGGCAAATCATTGCTGGTTTGTCCTGTCACCGAGCCCATGTATTATGAAGTGAACAGTATTCCACTGCCGGAAACTGAAAAGACAAAAAGGGTATATTTACCCGATGGGACGGGCTGGTATGATTTTTGGACGAATACATTCCATACGGGGGGACAGACAGTTCTGTGTGACGCCCCACTGGATATTATCCCTCTGTTTGTGAGGGCAGGCTCCATTATCCCATTATCAGAACCGATAACCTATGCCGACGAGAAGAAAGGCGAAGTATCGGAAATCCTTGTTTACAGCGGGGCAGATGGAGTGTTTACCCTTTATAATGACAGTGGTGACGGTTATGCTTATGAGAATGGATGCTTTTCTGAGATCCCCCTGAGGTATCAGGAGCATGACAGAATATTCACCTTTGGGAAAGCGTCCGGTTCATTCCATTATCAGGAAAACTTCCGGATTAAGCTGATAGGCTGCGGACAACCCAAGACGATCGAGGTCAGTTATCAAGGCGAAGAAAAAAACATAAAGCTATAATTTATGCTGGATGAAACATCATGGCAGCCTACACCCATCTTTCAAATGAGGACTTGTGTGTTCTCACAGCACTCAGAGAAGAAGATATTTAAGGTCCAAAGACCAGAAAGAGGATAGGAATATGATAAACTCTCAGCATGCAGCCAAGGGAAGTATTCTGGTTTATACCAGAACACCGGTCCCGAAGCTGTATTCGTCACATCTTGCCTACAGCGTGCATATGGCGTACAGCAAGGATGGAGACCATTATGAGGCATTGAATCAGAACTATGGAATTTTATTTGTAAAATCAACAGTTGCCCCTGATAATACGCTGAATGAGAAAGGACTGAAAAAGCCATATCTGTTCCATCTGGCAGATGGAGGCTTTGGGATCGTAGCTGTCAGAATTAATGCCGACGGCAGCCGGGACGAAGAGAGCAAAGGGAAGGCTGTGTTATGGATCTCAAGAGACCTTTTTCATTTTAATGAAGTCGGGCTGCTTTGTTTACATCAGGATGCATATATACAGGAAGTTGTTTGCGAGTATGATCACACAGAAAAAACGTATGTGTTGAAGTGGAAGGATGAGCAGGAAAGTTCCTTTCAAAACACAATGAAGGATATTCACAACCCTGACAGTGTGTCAGATGCGGCGAAAGGTGTCATGCTTCCATACAAAACCGCACCCAATGCCCCGGAGGGAGCAATGAAGGGAAATGTACTGGAGGTGGATACCCGTTTTGGCATGGAGCTTTTGCAGAAATGGTCTCCTCTTGTCAATGTGGATATCATCATTCCAGAACTTGTCAAGACAGCTTCTGCCGACGAGCTCAATACCGTTACTGCATCGGCGGTTTATAGTGATGGTTCCATAGCAGAAAAACAAGTTATATGGCAATCAGAAGGCATTGATTTTTCCAAACCAGGGATATACGAAATCACGGGTACCGTTACCCAGGATACATATCCGTTCCCTTTGGCTGTCGGATACGCCGATCCGGATGTGATTCAATGGTGCGGAAAATACTATTTCATCGCCACCAATGACAATACCGATGATGTTGGCTTATATGTACGTGAAGCGGATACCGTATCGGGATTATTTGAAGACGGGGTAAAGGAATATCTCATTTTGGACAGGAATGAGGAAAAGGGGTTTGTTCAAACCTTCTGGGCTCCTGAATTTCATGTCATCGCAGAAGAACTGTATATTCTGTTTGCCGTCGGGGGAAGGGCCTGGGGGCCGCAATCCCATCTCATGAAGCTGAAGAAGGGCGGCAGTATCATCTGTCCGGACGATTGGGAGGAACCCATCCGTATTGCGAAAATGGATGGTACCTGGCTGGCTTCAGAGGCAATCACACTGGATATGACATATTTTCAGGCAGGTGTCAGCCATTATCTGGTATGGTCCTATCGTGAACACATTGGTACACCTGACGATTCCGGTTCCATGCTTTATATCGCAACCATTGATCCAAAACAGCCCTGGCGGCTGACAAGCGGCCCAGCACTGCTTTCAAGACCATTGTACGGCTGGGAGAACAACGAACACACAATTAATAATGAAGGCCCGTATACCATTGTAACGGACGATAAGGTTTATCTCACCTATTCAGGAGGTGCAGCCGGCGGATACTCCTATGTGCTTGGTCTGTTAACCGCTGAAACAGAAGATGATCTGCTCAACCCCGACAGCTGGATTAAGAGCAATGCGCCCGTTCTGTCCTACTATTCTGTAAATGGTGAGTATGGTCCCGGTCATAATACCTTTTTCAAGGACAGGCATGGAAACCTGATGATAGCATACCATGCACAGGACACGATGGACAGAAGCCCCAGATGTACGGCTGTTCGCCGGGTGCATTTCAACCGGGAGGGCATTCCGGTATTCGATATGTCCGCCGAACGGGATATCAAACCAGCGCTTGCAAAGGTAAAAATGAAAATCGAAGTTGTCGATTAGATGCAATGTAGCTGAAGGGGGAATCGTTATGGGAGTAATAACAGTACAGGGAAACAGTATTGTTTTTCAAAAGAGGGATGAGCTGGCCGTTATAGAACCATGGGGAACAGATTGCCTGCGGTTCAGGTCTTCGCCCAACGCCAGGCTGACGCCGGAGAACTGGAACCTGTTGGAACAGCCCATCACAGGCTGTACGGCAGTTGTCGAAGGAGACAAGGCAGTTATTACAAACGGTAAGCTTTCAGCAGAAATGTTCTCCAGCGGAAAGGTTATCTATTACAGGGACGGACAGGAGATACTGGCAGAACGCTCAGAAATGGCATTCTTTATGAAATACCGGGATTACCGATCCCTGGGCGGGGATAGCCACAGAGCAACCGTGATTTTTCAGGCCTGTGACAAGGAACACTTTTATGGGCTGGGGCAGGAGCAGAATGACTGCTTTGATTTGAAGGGCTCCACCAGCGAGCTGATCCATAAGAACGCCAAATCTTCCATCCCCTTTGTTTATTCCTCCAGAGGGTATGGCTTTTTGTGGAATAATCCGGCTATTGGCCGCTGTGAATTAACAAACAATCATTCCCTTTGGACAGCAAATTCCACCAAGCAAATTGATTATGTTGTCATTGCCGGCGATACGCCTGCACAGATAATGAGTAAATATGCAGATCTGACAGGACATTCCCCCAGGTTTCCAGCCTGGGCGTCAGGTTTCTGGCAATGCAAGCTGCGGTACGAGGATCAGGAAGAGCTGCTGGAGGTTGCCAGAGAATACAAGAAACGCGGCATACCGTTGTCCGCGATCATTATTGATTATTTTCACTGGACCGAACAGGGCGAGTGGAAGCTGGATCCAAGGTACTGGCCGGATCCGGAGGGAATGTGTGAAGAACTGACGAAAATGGGAATAAGACCGATTGTTTCGATTTGGCCTACCATTAATCCCAACAGCGAAAATTATCAGTATATGGATGAGCGGAACATGCTGCTGAGGACGGAAAGCGGACAATACGGCATTTTCAACTTTTACGGGCTTCAAACACACATCGACCCCAGTCATCTGCAAACCCGTGAATATGTATGGTCAAGAGTATATGAGAATTATTATAAAAAAGGAATTAAAAACTACTGGCTGGATGAAGCCGAACCCGAGATCAATCCGGTGCACTATGATAATTTGCGGTTTTTTAAAGGCAATGGTGAGGAAGTTGGCCTGATTTATCCATATCATTACTGCCAGCTGTTTTATGAAGGATTGAAGAAAGCCGGGGAGGACGCGATCATCCTCCTTACCCGCGCTGCCTGGATCGGAAGCCAGAGGTTCGGGGCGCTGGTGTGGTCAGGTGATATTCCTTCGACCTTTGAATCCCTTCAGATGAGCGTCAAGACGGGGCTGAACATGGCCATGTGCGGCATACCCTGGTGGAACACGGATATTGGCGGTTTCTGGGGTGGAGACATTGAAAGCGATTATTTCAAAGAGTTGATTGTTCGGTGGTTCCAGTTTGGTGTTTTTTGCCCGGTTACAAGGCTTCACGGTGCCAGAAAGCGCACTTCCGGCCAGGTTGATCGTAATCCCGGCGTGAAGGAACGAAGCGGTGGGGACAACGAAATCTGGAGCTTCGGCGAAAAAGCATACCCAATTCTAAGAAAGTTGGTTGAACTGCGGGAGCGGCTACGTCCGTATATCCATAAGCATATGGATATTGCCAGTGAAACGGGCATCCCTATGATGCGTCCGATGTTTTTTGATTATCCGGAGGATGAAGCCTGTTATTCTCTGGGGGATCAATATATGTTCGGAGATGATATCCTGTTTGCGCCAATCGTTCATCAGGGGCAGACCTGCCGTGAAGTATATCTTCCTTCCGGTACATGGATTGATGTGAACAGCAGGAACGAATATTCAGGTGGATGTTCTGTGAAGATGCATGCGGAACTGGATCAGTTTATTGCTTTCGTGAAAAAGGGGAGCGAATGCCTGGAGCTGTTTATTGAATGACGGATTTTCCGTTTATATGATGGAGGAAGCGATCGTGAAGAAATTATTATCGGAATTTGTATTTGGCTCAACAGCAGTCCGTTATTACATTGACACCGAAACAAAGGTTACAGGTATGATCCTGATACCGCAGAGCCGGTGTTCCGATGCTATTTCAGATAAAGACTGCAGAATTGAGCCTTTGGTGCAGGTAAAATTACAGGGAGATGATTACCCGGGTGGGTTTGCTCAGGGTCATACCATGCGCAGCAGCGAAACTGTCTTTCGGTTTAAGTATGAGGATCAGCAGGTTCTGGAGGGAAACGATTCCAAAACCATCGTCACGATACTAAAGGATGATCGCGGATTGATATTGGAGCATCACCTGTCAGCGTTTCACAGCTTTTCTGCCCTTGAAGCCTGGTCTGTTTTCAAAAACAGCAGTGAGGACACGGTTAGCCTCGAGATGCTCTCCAGCTTTGCGATGGGTGAGATAACCCCGTTCGAGCCCGATGATGCACCGGGTGCGCTGATCCTGCACAGGCTCAGGAGCGCATGGAGCGCAGAAGGCAGATTAGAGAGCCGAACCATCGAGGAAATGGAGCTCGAACCCGCCTGGGCTCCGTTTGGTACCCGGTGTGAGCGTTTCGGACAGATCGGATCGATGCCGGTAAGAAAATTCTTCCCGTATGCCGTCATTGAAGACAGGAAAAACCAGGTGAGCTGGGGCGTGCAGCTGGCTTGTCCGTCTTCGTGGCAAATCGAAGTGGCCAGGACGGATAAAGCGCTTTGCATCTCCGGCGGACTGGCAGACAGAGAGTTCGGACATTGGATGAAAAGGGTAGACCAGGGAGAAGCCTTTACAACCCCGAAAGCCATCCTGGCTGTATCGGAGGGAGGTATCGATGCGGTATCCCGGAAGATGACGGAGATGCAATCCCGTTATATGGCGAATCAGCCCTTTATCGAAAATGACCTGCCGGTCATCTTCAATGAGTTTTGCACCACATGGGGAAGCCCGACAGAAGAGAATATCAGGAGAGCGGCGGATGCGCTGAAGGGCCGCGGATTAACCTATTTTGTAATTGACAGCGGATGGTATAAGAAAGTCGGCGGAGACTGGGGAGATGGCCTGGGAGACTGGGAGCTCTGTGAAGCGCTGTTTCCCAATGGCTTTGATAAAACGCTGGACTATATTCGTTCTTGCGGTATGATTCCGGGGATCTGGTTTGAATTTGAAATTTGCAGCAGACAATCCGATGCATTCCATGATACAGAGCACCTGCTGAAACGCGATGGGTATGTGATCACAACAGGTGAGCGGCGTTTCTGGGATATGGCAGATCCCTATGTTAATGAATATCTGACAGAGAAGGTGATTCGCTTTTTACAGCGATATAATCTTGGCTATCTGAAGGTTGATTACAACGACAATATCGGGATCGGATGCGATGGTGCAGAATCCTATGGAGAAGGTCTGCGACAGAGGGTCCTTGCTACGCAGCAGTTTTTCAGGAAAATCAAGGAGCAGCTTCCGCACCTGGTCATTGAGAACTGCTCTTCGGGAGGACATCGGCTGGAGCCCTCGATGCTGCAGCTGACCAGCATGTCATCCTTCTCGGATGCGCATGAGTGTCAGGAAATTCCGATTATCGCAGCGAATCTGCACCGCACGATGCTTCCGCGGCAAAGCCAAATCTGGGCGGTTCTTCGCAAAGAAGACAGTGAACGCCGTCTGGTATACTCGCTGACCAACACTTTCCTGGGCAGGATGTGCTTATCGGGCGATGTGTTTGATTTAAGCATGGAGCAATGGGATATCGTTAAAAAAAGTATCGCGCTCTATAAAAGGGTTGCACCGACGATTCGTGATGGCATCAGCTATCGGTTTGGTCCAGAAGTGAAAAGCTACAGGCATCCGGAGGGATGGCAGGCGATAGTCCGGGTAAAAGCTGATAAAAAGCAGGCAATCGCTGTTTTCAATACTTTCGGAGGGTCATTGCCGAAAACCGTTTCTGTGGAAGTTCCATCGCTGACAGGGCTTCATATTGCGGAGGTCTTTTCGGAAAAGGGGATGAAGGCCGAATTAAACGGCAGAACCCTTACCCTGTCTCCGACGGTAAATTTCCAGGCCATGGTTGTATGCTTGGAAGAATAAGAGCTGCTGAACAAAGCGCTTTCACATTTTTTCAGTTTTTTATTGAACAACTGGAAACAATCGTGTATAATGAAAAAAGTGAAACGTTTAACCCAGGAGATGATGCAGTATAGCAGCAACAATGAAGGATGTAGCGGAATATGCCGGTATATCAATTGCTACAGTATCTAAATACATTAATGGCATAACCATTAAAGAAGAGAATAAAAAGCGTATCGAACAGGCAATTCAGGTACTTGATTTCAGGGTCAATGAAATTGCCCGCGGTTTGAAAACAAAAAAGACGGCAACAGTGGGTGTTTTAATACCCAGCCTTGAGAACATTTTTTCCACCAGCATTGTTTCTAAAGTTGAAAGCATTCTGCTGCAGCATGGCTATAGCACAATTATTTGTGATTATCAGCACAATGCAACACTTGAAAATCAAAAATTTGATTTTTTACTGAACAAGTCTGTAGACGGCATGATACTCGTACCCCAGGGAATCGATGAAACCAGGGTCATGGAGGCTTTGGACAGGGAGATTCCTGTTATTCTGATAGACCGCTCCATCAAAGGGGTCGACTGCGATGTTGTCCTGGCCGATAACCTGAATGCTGCTTACGATGCGGTGGAGCTTCTGATTACGAAGGGGCACAGAAGAATTGGCATCATATGCGGCCCGCAGAACATTTATACCGGGCAGGAGCGGTTGAAAGGCTATATCAGAATCCACGAGGACTATGAACTGGAAATTGACAGGGAACTGATCAAATACGGTGACTATGAAATTCAAAGCGGAATGACGCTGATGAATGAATTCCTGGATCAGGAGAATCCGCCAACCGCTGTATTTGTTACAAATTACGAAATGACATTGGGTGCCGTAATGGCACTGAACAGCAGGAACATAGCGATCCCGGAACAGCTGTCCCTGATTGGTTTTGACAATATCCAGCTTGCCAATGTTGTTAAACCCCGGCTTTCCATTGTGGTACAGCCAATGCAGCAGATTGGCCAAACCGCGGCAAACCTTCTGATAAAAAGAATGAAGGGCGACAAAAGCGGGTTTCCGGCAATGTTCCGGTTGAAAACAGAAATTGTTGAAGGAGAATCAATCACTGTAAACAAACCATGATAGGTTGAAAAATGTAAATCTTTATTTTTATTTGTCAAAAGGTTAAACGTTTAAGGTAAATAGCAAGATTTTAATGCAAACGATTACTTTTAAGGAGATAGGGTATGAGCAAGATTCTTCTGGGAATTGATATCGGAACTTCAGCATGCAAGGTAGCAGCCTTTGACAACCATGGAGTGGTACTGGCTCAAGCTGTGAAGGAGTATGGCGTTTATTACCCCGTGCCCGGTTATGTGGAGCAGAATCCAATGGAATGGTGGAAAGGTGTGGCCGATGCCATCAGGGAAACCCTTGTCTTTGGGAAAATCAACCCCCGGGAGATTGCCGGCATTGGGGTTGACGGGCAAAGCTGGTCGGCTATTCCGGTTGATCGCTCCGGCAATGTTTTGCACAACACCCCCATCTGGATGGATACCCGCTCGAAGGATATTTGCAGTGAAGTAACCGAAAAGCTGGGGTTTAAGACTATTTTCAATGTCAGTGGAAATGCGTTGGAGCCAACCTATACAACACCAAAGATACTCTGGTTTCAAAAACACATGCCCGAGGTTTTTAATAAAACCTTCAAGTTTCTGCAAAGCAACAGTTTTATCGCATACAAGCTGACTGGAGTCATGACCCAGGATGTTTCTCAGGGCTACGGGCTTCACCTGTTTAATATGAAAACCGGACAATATGAACAATCCATGGCCGATGCGCTGAATATTCCGCTGGAAATGCTTCCGGAAATTCATGCCTGCCATGAGGTGATTGGCGAAGTGACGCCGGAAGCAGCACAGGTGACCGGGCTGATTGCCGGCATACCTGTGGTCGCAGGAGGGCTGGACGCCGCATGCGGCACACTGGGGGCGGGTGTGGTTGAAACCGGACAAACCCAGGAGCAGGGAGGTCAAGCCGGAGGAATGAGCCTTTGTATGAGCCAGGCAACGGCTCATCCAAAGCTGATACTCAGCTTTCATGTTGTTCCTGATTTATGGCTTTTGCAGGGAGGAACGGTTGGCGGCGGTAGCCTGAAATGGTTCCGAGAGCAATTGGGTGCCTATGAAGGCCAGCAAGAGGAGCTTACCGGAAAGAGAGCTTTTCAAATCATGGATGAGGAAGCAGAAAAAATTCCCCACGGCTCTGAAGGCTTGATTTTCCTTCCATATATGGCAGGTGAGCGCTCTCCCCTTTGGGATGCGAATGCAAAAGGGGTTCTTTTCGGGCTTGGGTACAATAAAACCCGTGCCCATATGATACGGGCTGTCATGGAAGGGTGCGCCTATGCACTTTACCATAACATAAAAACCGCTAAAGAAGCGGGTGTAACGGCCGGTACTCTGAATGCCATGGGCGGCGCTGCAAACAGCAGGCTTTGGACCCAGATAAAATCAGATGTCACCGGAAAGACGATCAACGTGCCGGCTTCAGATACAGCTACAACTTTGGGCGCAGCCATTCTTGCCGGTGTTGGCACAGGGGTGTATCGAAGCTTCAGAGAAGCTGTCGACCGCACTGTTTCAGTAAAAAGAGTGCATGAACCCGATATAAAGGCCCACGAAAAATATATGAAATGCTATGAGCTATACCTTGAAATCTACGAAAAGCTGAAGGGTACCATGGAAAAGTGCGGAAGAATTTAACCTGACACAGTTTCCAACACTGATAACCAGATTTGATGAAAATAGATGAACAAATAAGGAAGATAGGTGGAATGTAAAATGAAAGCAGCGGTATTGCATGCAAAAAATGATTTGCGCTATGAGGATTATCCAACCCCGGAACCCGGCAAAGGCGAGGTACTGGTCAGGGTGAAGGCCGCCGGTATCTGCGGTTCCGACATCCCCAGGGTGTTGGGAGATGGGGCGCACTTTTATCCGATCATCCTCGGACATGAATTTTCAGGAGATGTTGTAGCTGCCGGCAGTGGTGTTCAGTCCGTATCGTCAGGGGACAGAGTGGCGGCGGTTCCGTTGATCCCATGCTTTGCCTGTTCCGATTGTCAGATGGGCAACTATTCGCAGTGCGGGCATTACAGCTTTATCGGATCGAGAGTACAGGGGGGCTTTGCCGATTATGTTGTACTCCCGGAACGAAATGTTGTCCCATTTAATAAAAGCGTTTCCTACGAGCAGGGGGCATTTTTTGAGCCTTCAACCGTAGCACTTCATGGCTTGAAATGTGCCGGATACCGAGGAGGAGAAGATGTGGCCATACTTGGCGGCGGAACCATCGGCCTGTTCGCAGCGCAATGGGCAAGGATCTTCGGAGCTAAAAGGGTGTTTGTATTCGATATCGACAATGACAGGCTTGCGTTGGCAAAGAAGCTTGGTGCAGAGGAAACCATCAATACGCTTGACCCGGAATTCAAAGAAGTGGTGAAGGACTGTACAAAGGGAAAAGGCTTTGGTTTTGTTTTTGAAACCGCAGGAGTGGATGTGACGATGAAACTGGCATTCGAGCTGGCCGGTAACAAGGCAAGCGTCTGTTTTGTGGGTACTCCAACCAAAGACCTTTGTTTTACGCCAAAGCTTTTTGAAAACATGAACCGGAAAGAATTCAGGCTCACCGGTTCCTGGATGTCCTATAGTGCACCGTTCCCGGGAAATGAATGGGAGCTTACCGCGCACTATTTTGGAAACGGCAGACTGAAATTTGATGACAGCCTGATCTTTCAAAAGCTGCCGATGAAAAATGCCGCAGAGGGCTTTGAAATGTATAAGACACCTGGCAGGGTAAAGGGGAAGATACTGCTGGTAAACGACTAGAAAAGGAGGGATGAGAACCTTGGACCAGACACATCCATTGAAACGAATGACTGCATTACAGAAAAAAGGCGTACCTGCAGGAATCTATTCAGCCTGCAGTGCCAATGAGCTTGTTTTGGAGGCCTGCATGGAGCGGGCGATGAAGGAATCAGGATATGTTTTGATAGAAGCGACGGCCAATCAGGTAAACCAGTATGGAGGGTATACCGGGATGAAGCCGACGGACTTCAGACACTTTGTACTCTCTATCGCTGAGAAAACCGGATTGCCCGCAGATAAAATTATTCTGGGGGGTGACCATTTGGGGCCCTTAACATGGAAAGGGCTGCCGGCTGATAAAGCCATGGAGGAAGCGAAGGAGCTTGTGAGGCAGTTCGTGCTGGCGGGCTTTACAAAAATACATATCGATACGAGCATGCATCTTGGAGATGATGATGCTGCAAAGAAGCTTGAAACAGAAGTCATCGCTGAACGCGGTGCAGTTCTCGCGGAAGTCGCCGAGAACGCGTACAAAGAACTTGCCGCTTCCAAACCTGAAGCTCTGCACCCTGTGTATGTCATTGGAAGCGAAGTGCCCATTCCCGGCGGAAGCCAGGATGAAGAGGAGAAGTTGCAGGTAACTACGGTTAGTGATTTCAAACAGACCGTGAGTGTATTCCAGCAAGCATTCCAACGTCACGGTTTGAAGGATGCGTGGAAGAATGTTGTCGCTGTCGTTGTGCAACCCGGAGTAGAGTTTGGAGACGACAGCATCCATGCATATGATCGCGACGCCGCCAGGGAACTTTGCAAATCACTAAAGGAACTTCCGGATTTGGCTTTCGAAGGGCATTCCACCGATTACCAGACGGCTGATGCGTTGAAGGCTATGGTGGAAGATGGGATTGCCATCCTGAAGGTGGGCCCGGCGCTTACCTTTGCATTGCGGGAAGCCCTGTTTGCATTAAATCATATTGAGAATGAACTGTTCCGGGGAAGGATGGATATTCAGCCTTCCAGGTTTATAGAAGTGCTGGAGGAAGCGATGATCAAGAGCCCGGAAAACTGGATTAAGCATTATCACGGAAACGAGGAAAAGCTTTGGCTGTCCAGAAAATACAGTTTTTCAGACAGGTGCCGGTATTACCTTCCGGTAGCCGAGGTTACAAAATCCCTGAATAGAATGATGCAGAATCTGAAAACTGTGGAAATCCCGCTGTCCCTGATCAGCCAGTATATGCCGGTTCAGTATACCCGCATCCGAAAAGGCCTGCTGGGAAAGGATCCCGAAAGCCTTGCAAAGGACAGGGTCGTCAATTGTATTGATGAATATCTGTATGCGACCAATCCATAAACAGGATAATATTAGAAAGGACTGATATTTATGTTGAAAGGTATTCCCTCTATTTTGCCTCCTGAGCTTTTAAAGGTGCTGATGGAGATGGGCCATGGGGATGAAATCGTCCTGGCGGACGGCAATTTCCCTGCAGCCTCCATTGCAAACAAGCTTGTGCGTTGTGACGGACACAATATTCCGCAGCTGCTGGAAGCTGTTTTAAAGCTTTTCCCGCTCGACCCGTATGTTGCTGCTCCGGTATCCCTGATGCAGGTGGTTCCGGGCGATACTGTTGAAACGCCCATATGGGAGGTTTACAGAAACATCGTTCAAAAGCACGAGCCTGTAAACAACCAATTTGAAAACATCGAGCGTTTTGCGTTTTATGAAAGGGCAAAAAAGGCCTATGCTGTGGTTGCCACCGGGGAAAAAGCCCTTTATGCCAATATCATTTTGAAAAAAGGAGTTGTCGTTGATTCATAATGGCACCCATTGCGGTGGGGTGAACCCATCAAAAAGACAAAGGCCTGGACAAACATGACTGAGAAAGCTGTATAAAAAAATATTGAAAGGGAGATTGAAGATGACAAAGACAGTAAACGACACAATTGATCCGAAATCGGTACCCCAAAGAAAGCTTAGAGGCGGAGATAGAATGCCCGCCATAGGAATGGGGACATTTGGTTCCGACCGTTTTTCCGCCGAAGATATTGCCGCGGCAGTAAAGGGGGCAGCCGAGGTTGGGTTCAGGCTGTTCGACTGCGCTTCGGTGTATGGGAATGAGCACCTGATCGGCGAAGTGTTTCAAGACATTATGAACTCTGGTATTCGAAGAGAAGAACTGTTTATTACCTCCAAGGTGTGGAACGACATGCATGGCAAGGGAGATGTGCTATTATCCTGCGCCCGGACCCTGAAGGATTTAAAGCTCGATTACATTGATCTGTATTTTGTGCACTGGCCGTTCCCGAACTTCCATCCGAAGGGCGCTCCGCCGGATTACCACAACAAGGACGCAAGGTCCTATATTCATGAGGAGTACATGGAAACCTGGTACCAGATGGAAAGATTGGTGCGCTCAGGGCTGGTCAGACACATCGGCACCTCAAACATGACCATTCCGAAGATGAAGATGGTGCTGAAGGATGCCAGAATCTTGCCTTCCGCCAATGAAATGGAGCTGCACCCGTGTTTCCAGCAGCCGGAATTTTATTCCTTCTGCAAAGAGCGCGGCATTCAGCCTATCGGCTTCTGTCCTATCGGATCGCCTACAAGGCCCGACCGTGACAAGACTCCGGATGATGTGGTTGACATCCAGGATCCGATTGTTGTAAAAATTGCGAAAGCGCACAATGTCCATCCGGCAGTGATCTGCATCAAATGGGCGGTTCAACGCGGACAGGTACCAATACCATTCTCCATTTACAGAAATGAATATGCAAGCAATCTGCGTTGTACAGTTGAAGATTTACTGACCGATGCTGAAATGAAGGAACTTGAAGGGGTTGACAGGAATTGTCGCCTGATCAAGGGTCAGGTATTTCTGTGGGACGGCGCTAAAGGCTGGGAAGACCTATGGGATGTGAATGGTGAAATCACCCGCTAAGAGCGTATATTGCCAGGTTGGCAGAAAACTGCAAAAGTTACACATCTTACAGGACGCAGAATGAAATAACACAAGCCGGATGCAGTAAATCACATACAGAATATTACATCCGGCTTTTTCTGCGGATATTGCTTACCGTTCACACCACAAGCTTCTACCCTGTGCCAGGCCCCACGGATGGTTATATACCACTGCCTCTGGGCGATACTATTGTCCATGCAAACGGGATATACAGGTTTTTGATTTCACTTTCAAGGTTTCGTATTGTATAATATTCGTATTGCATCTTAAAGAGAATATGTCCTGAAATATGCTAAACTTGACCGAAGGAAGAGCTTTCAGTTGGCTGTGATAATGAACCATAAACAAAGCGGAGGATTGAAAGGGTGGCGGTTATGCTGATAAATGACCACAGTAAACAGGTTGAACGATGGAGCATGCTGGAACTGGTGTTTAAAGGACCCATGACCGGAAATCCATTTATGGATATTCACCTGAAAGGGGAATTCACCTGTAATGGGAGAACCCTTCAGCAGCAGGGCTTCTATGACGGACAGGGGATTTATCTGATCCGCATCATGCCGGATACCCTGGGAACCTGGACATATAGCATTCACAGCAACTGTGATCAGATGGATGGAATTTCAGGGCAATTCGAATGTACCTGTCCTTCCGGATCAAATCACGGTCTGGTCAGGGTTTGCAATACATATCACTTTACTTATGAAGATGGCACCCCGTTCTATCCTTTTGGTACAACCTGCTACGCATGGAACCATCAAGGCAGGGAACTGGAGGAGCAAACGCTGGAAAGCCTTTCGGCTGCACCCTTTAATAAAATCAGAATGTGTGTGTTTCCAAAGCATTATGATTTCAATCATAACGAACCCGAGCTTTATCCCTTTGAAGGAAATCCGGAAAATGGCTGGGATTATGAGCGATTCAATCCCGAATTTTTCCGTCATCTCGAGCTTAGAATAAGGAATTTGATGGATTTAGGCATAGAAGCCGACCTGATTCTATTTCACCCCTATGACAAATGGGGCTTTTCTACAATGGAACCGAAAACGGATGACCGTTATCTGAAGTATATTCTCGCCCGGCTGGCTGCTTTCCGGAACATCTGGTGGTCACTGGCCAATGAATACGACGTCATGACAAAAACAATCAATGACTGGGAAAGATTTGCGGACATCATCATACGCCATGACCCGTATGGCCATTTGCGTTCCATACATAACTGCATCCATCTCTATGATCACGCAAGACCCTGGATTACTCACTGCAGTATCCAAAGGGTGGACATCTATAAAACGACGGAGTTTGTCAATGAATGGCGCGATCATTACAGAAAGCCTGTGATTGTGGATGAGTGTACATATGAAGGCAACATCAACCATGGGTGGGGGAATATTTCCGGAGCGGAGCTGGTTCGCAGGTTTTGGGAGGGTACGCTTCGAGGCGGATATGTGACCCATGGTGAAACCTATTTAGACCCCGATGAAATTCTCTGGTGGTCCAAGGGGGGGAGGCTTCACGGTTCAAGCTCCGATAGAATCGCATTTCTAAAGGCAATCACCGAAGAAGGACCATCTCAGGGCTTCAGCTTATTACCGCTTGAATGGGACAGCGTCTGCGCAGGTGTGCCCGGCGAATACTACCTGTTCTATTATGGGTTCTTTCAGCCATCCTTCCGCATATTCCATATGCCCGAGGGGGTCCCTTTGAAAGTAGAAGTGATCGATACCTGGAATCTGACTGTGAACCAACTGCCCGGAACCTTTAGCGGAGAATTCAGGGTAGAGCTTCCGGGCAGCAGCTATATGGCGGTGAGAATGAGACGGGTTGAATAAGCACTCAATGAGCGCTTGCGCGAATTGTGCGCAAAAACGCGGGCGCTGAAAGTAATATCGGTTTATCTCCCCACACGCGTTTCTTGCCCAAAGGGCAAAAATACGCTCTGAGGCAGGGGTCTTAGGAGCATTTGATAAAACTTTTCAATGATGATGACACAGGAGTGATGAATATCATGGAATTGATTTTTTCGGCAAGAAGCAAAGCTCAGAAAAGCACGGAGTATCTTCCACTAGACATGCAGGGGTTGCAATCATCTGCCCTGTTATCCGGCGGAGACGGAAGTCCCCAAAACCCTTATCACATGAAAGTATCAATATCGAATCATAACGATACCCAATGGTCCGGAGTTATCCATCTGGAGCTGCCGTTCACGAAGAAGAATCCGCGTTTCTTTTTGCCGGCCTTCCTTTATGGGAGAAATCGCGGTGAAGCTCCGCAGAATGTGCCCTGCCAGTTCCCGAGGCTTCGTGAAGGAAACCCGTCCCGTCCTTCGTCGCCCTGGTGGATGGTGAGAAGTGATCGTTTGTCTCATCCGGCAGCATTGGTATATGATTCGGGAAAGGTATACGGATTGTGCGCAAGCCCGTATCATATATACAGAGGTGGTAAAAAGCAGCCATGGATACCCGGCACGGAAGGGTCCTTCTATCAATATAACGGCTTCTCCTGTTCACTGGGTAAGGGCACGATCGGTTATACACTGGGCTATGAAAATGCTCCGATGCTATTTATCAATGCATACAGAATAAAGGAAAGGGCTGCATTGACAGACAATTGCTTTGAACTGGAATCGGGTGAAACAGCAGAGGTATCTTTGTATTTGTTTAAATACGATGCCGAATCGGAATTGGGAGTCAATGCCGCAATCCGTCAGATTTACTACCGGTTCCACCAAAACCCCAGAAAGGTCAGCAGCATAGAAACAGCCGTCAGGGATTTATCACGGGCGGTGTATGAGGATGCATGGCTTCCGGAGGAACGGAACTATAGCTGTCAGGTCTTTGAAGAAAAGGAGACCGGAGGCTATCGATACAATAAAATCCTATCCATCAGCTGGACCAGCGGCCTGTCTGCCGCAACTCCGATGCTGATGGCAGCTGTGCGTATCGGGGACGAACCAATGCGTCAGCAGGCCATTACCTGTATTTCCAACATTGTTGAAAACTCCATGAACCCTGCTTCCGGCCTTCCATACGATGCATATGAAAACGGGAAATGGTGTGTGAATGGATGGTGGTATGATGTTGTTCCCACACCGGGACACAGCTCTTATCTAAGCGGGCAGGCCGTGTTCTACATCCTGAAGGCTTATGAATACGAAAAAAGGTTTAAAGGCCTGACGCACGACGATTGGCTTTCCTTTGTTCAAAAAATTCTTCCCAAATTCGAAAGCGCAAAAAATGCCGATGGTGAATATCCATACATATTCTCTGAAAAAACAGGAACCGGCATCGAATATGATTCCTTCGGCGGAGCATGGTGTATGGCTGCCCTTGCCTATTACAGCTGGCTGATCGGTGATAAAACCCATATTGAAAGCCTGAGGGAAAGCGAGAGGCATTATTATGAAACCTACATCCGGCATATGGAATGCTATGGTACGCCTCTGGATACCTTCAAAGCCATAGACTCCGAAGGTATACTCGCTTACATCAAGGCAGTCAGGTTCATTCATGCCCTCACTGAGGACGGTATTTATCTGGAGCATATGAAGGATGCGATGGATTACGAGTTTTCATTCAAATTCTGCTACAACTCCCCGGTTAAGCTGCCTCCGCTTGCAAAGGTCGGATGGTCAAGCTGCGGCGGTAGTGTAACCTCTGTTGCCAACCCGCATATTCACCCTATGTCAAGCAATATTGTCGATGAACTTTTGTACTGTGCCATGAATACCCATGATGCGTACATCCGCGACCGCATGATCGATACAGTGGGTTGGAGCTGCCAAACCTATAACAGCTTTGACAGGGAATATGATTTTGGGAAAAAGGGCTGGATGTCGGAGCGGTTTTGTCATTCCGAGGGTCTGGTTTATGAAACATACAGCGATGGCTCTCTTGCGACCACATGGTTTTGCCTGATGCCATGGGCAATCGGTTCAATACTGGACGGCCTTGCGGGGGATTATTGGGACAAAACACTATAATCCGCTGTAAGCAAATCCTGCATCCGGGCAAGCTCCAGGGTATCAAGCCAGCTATCACCTGAATGGGGGAGAATGTATGATAAAGTTATTGTCAAAAATAAAATCGACATTGCCCTCCAGTTTAAAATGGAACAGCCTGTTGGTGGTAATTGCTTCAGCTACCACCATTATTGCCGTGGCAGCGGTTTCGATGATTACCTATACAATGAACAACCGCTTTAATGCATCCATCGATCGCACCACGGAGCAGAATAATACACAGATTGTAGATAATGTCTCCGACAGCATTGACAGCTATCTCAAGGAAATGATTTCGGTTTCCAGCACCATTTCCGAATTGCTTATCGATACCGGCCTGGATAAAGTGTTCCAAAACTACCATTTTGTGTTGCGTGATGATATCGATACGATCGCGGTGTTTGACGCGCAGGGTGATCTGCTGATGAAAACAGATTCCCGTCCTTTGAAGAACAATATTGCGGTTACACACCAGGACTGGTTTCGCAGCGTTGCTCCGGGCAGCCGTATGCATACTTTTACCGAACCCCATGTTCAGCGCTTATATAAGGGTGAATATCGATGGGTTATTTCACTGAGCAAAGGGATAGAATGGGCTGATGGGAGCCATATCAATCAAGGTGTCATATTGGTGGACCTGAACTTCAACAATATTAAAGAGCTGTGTTCCAAGGAACTTGGTGAAAATGGATATCTTTATATTGTAGATAAAAATGGCAGGCTGGTGTATCACCCCCGCCAACAGAT
>CAYVFB010000070.1:0-18556 GCA_964450305.1 uncultured Ruminiclostridium sp. | reverse complement strand
TTGTGGATAGATGTAACGAAGATGTGGTGTTCCCACTGTTTTAACCAAAATCTAATTTGTTTATAACTGTTTTATGCATTGACATTCAATCAGGTTGCCCATATAATGGAGCAGTAGATTGCGCTAAGTAGTCTTATGTCACGAAAGCCTTAATAAATACGGAAGGAGTGTTGTAAGTGCTCATGAGGTTAGAAAAAGTGGTTTTCAACAAATGAATATTTGGTACTGGAATATTCAAGCCTGTTATCGGGGTCGACACGAGGCAAAGCCCTGAACCGGAACATTTGATATTCCGGTGCGCGGCGAAGCAACCAGGCTGGAGAAACCATTTTTGCACTGCAACACAAAATAGGGTCGAAACAACAGCACGCGGGTAGCGTGCTTTTTTGATGTGAAAAACCCCAGGGATTGACGGCAGGAAGGTTTTGTGGTCGCTGAAAGGATAGGAGTGAGAAAGATGAAGAAGAAAAAGAAAAAAACCACTCTTGATCTGATGAAAACCATTCGGAATGAATGGAATATCAACCCCAGAACAAGAGTGCAGGAAAATGAACTGAAAAACAAGAAGAAAAGAAGACAGGATGAAAAGAGAATGAAATACGAATGGTGAAGGAGAGGATTCAGGATGGATAAATTTCCTGGCATATCCCCCTCGAATGAAGATCAAACAAGGCTTAAAAAGAATGATTTGGATGAGGAGATGTTTAATATGGATGTTCAACTCAAGAGCGAGAAGCTTTATGACTATAGTGCCATGACAAGTGAGAGCTACGAGGCTTTCCACGGATGGCACATGGATAATTGGTATGTTTCAGAGCCTGTTATGGCAGAGTTGCCCGAACAGGACGAGGACCTTGCCCTGGATTTATCGTTGATATCAGAAATTGCGGGCGAAGATTCCGGACATGTGCTATTTTCCATTTATCAATTTATAGTGGCCGAAACAGTGCAAACTAGTGCTGTAGCGGCCACTGTTTTTTTACCTTACTCTTGCTGTAAAAAACATCTTTCCAAGCAGTCTTTTTTGGGTAAACAGTTCATAGATGGATCGGTCATAGCAAGAGCAGCATAATAGAAATCTGAACGGGAGGAAAGAAGAAATGAAAGAACTACTGGAAACAGAAAGGCTTTTTGTCAGAAGCTTTAAGCCTGAAGATTGGAGAGATCTTCAGGAATACATATCCAAAGAAGAGGTCATGAGGTTCGAAGAACCCTGGGACTGTTCAGATGAAGGCATGTGTAAGGCGGCGGAGGATTTTTCAAAGGGAGATGACTTCTGGGCGGTGGAACTGAAAAGCACCGGAAAAATGATTGGACATCTCTATTCTGGAAGAACAGGCCCGGAAAGTTTTCGTACCCGAATGATTGGTTATATCTTCAACAACTGTTTTCATGGAAACGGCTACGCCACGGAAGCTTGCAGAGCTTTACTAAGCTATGCATTTAACAACTCTGGTGTTCACCGCGTTGTTGGTTTGTGCAGTCCGGAAAACAAGCCATCCTGGAAGCTGATGGAGCGACTGAACATGCGGCGGGAAGGGCATTCCATCAAGGCTGTCACTTTCAGAACGAACGAAGCAGGACGACCAATCTGGTGGGATGAATATCGATATGCCATATTGGCTGAGGAGTGGGCTGCCACAACATATAACAGTCATCGTTTATACTAAGGAAACTCTTTTCGGAGGAATGTAATGGAAGTTATGTTTTATCCATTTGGGGAGATAGAGAATGATCTGCTTGATTTCGCAGTAATATCAAGTTCCTATCAGGGAAAATGGCTTTATGTGAGGAACAGGGAACGTGATACCTGGGAAATCCCCGGAGGACACCGGGAGCCGGGAGAAGAGATCTCAGTTACCGCTTTGCGGGAATTATATGAAGAAACGGGTGCGGTTTGCGATGCCGTTGAACCGGTTTGTCATTACTCGGTAACGATAGGAGACAGCATCAGGTTTGGTGCCTTGTTTCTTGCCGATATAGAGCAATTAGGCCCACAGCCTGAAAGTGAGATCGGTGAAGTAATGCTGTCAATGGAACTGCCGGAAAAGCTGACTTACCCTGAAATACAGCCGCTTTTACATCAGAAAGCTTTGCAGTTCTTATACCAGAAGACTGAGGGGATGCAATGCAAAGATTAAAGATAAGGGTATGCAAAACACATACCCTTTCACCAACTGAATCGTAGAGATTATAACGAGGCTCAGAAGTCCCCCACCTCTTAACGTATTTTCAGTTAAGGGCTGAAAAACGTGTGGTGGCGGGTACCGATTACCTTAATCAGGCGGCGAGCATTGAATCACGGGTCGCTCTTATGGAGTGTTCCAGTGGGTACACTCCCGGGGTGCTGGATTTTGTAAACAAAATCCTCTTCTCCCGCCTCGATATAACGGCTGGTCGCAGGCTAAAGCCTGGCTGGTCACAAGCTAAAGCTTGTTGCTCGCCCAAGCGTCCTGGCTGCTCGCCCATGCAACCCGGGTGTGTTGCGATTGCAAGCAATCGCTTCCGTTGTTATAAAGTACTACCTGCCCATCCTTCGCGATTTTGGCGGGGCAAGGAGTTCCGAGTAAATCAGGCCCTTCAGTAAATCCTCCCTGTTCAATTGGATCTGTAGGCTTTCTCCGCCGATTTCAGAGCTTTCAATCGTTGATTCAATTATCGGACTTACAGAGAGTTCTCCCTCGCCGGAGCCTTCGATGTTTTGTGCAACAGGCTCCTGATTTACTTTAGGCCTGGCTGCAGGAGGTTTATTTGTTGCCCTGGGCATCGGGGCAGTGGAGGTCTGTTTTGCTTTCCAGGGCGGGGGCTGATAATATGGGTAACTTGCCATGATAACCACCTGTCCTTATCTGCCTGAATTATTTCTTGTCACCGGGGGTTGTCGTATCTGGCTTCCCCATGCTGGAAATGGCATTTCTCATTTGGGTGTCGGAAATGACATTTTGCATATTGTAGTAATCCAGAACGCCCAGTTTACCTTCCCTTAATGCAGCAGCCATGGCCTTGGGCACTTCGGCCTCGGACTCGACAACCTTTGCCCGCATCTCCTGCACCGCCGCCTTCATTTCCTGCTCGCGGGCAACAGCCATCGCCCTTCTTTCTTCCGCTTTTGCCTGGGCGATCCGCTTGTCGGCCTCGGCCTGGTCGGTCTGAAGCTGAGCGCCTATATTTCTGCCCACGTCGATGTCGGCAATATCAATGGAGAGAATTTCAAACGCTGTTCCAGCGTCCAACCCTTTGTCCAGAACTGTTCGGGAGATTTTATCCGGGTTCTCAAGAACGTCCTTATGGGACTCGGCAGAGCCAACGGTTGTGACAACACCCTCGCCCACACGGGCGATGATGGTCTGCTCACCGGCGCCGCCAACGAGACGATCAATGTTCGCTCTTACTGTAACCCTTGCCTTGGCCTTCAGTTCGATGCCATCCTTGGCAATCGAGGCAATAATCGGTGTTTCAATGACCTTCGGGTTAACGCTCATCTGAACCGCTTCCAGAACATCACGGCCTGCAAGGTCAATGGCGGCAGCCCGCTCAAATTCCAGCGGGATGTTTGCACGCTGCGCGGCGATCAGCGCATTCACCACTTTGTCCACGTTTCCTCCGGCCAGGTAGTGGGCTTCAAGCTTGTTGATGGATACCTCCAGGCCGGCCTTAATGGCCTTGATCATCGGGTTAACAACCCTTGATGGAACAACCCGGCGCAGTTTCATCCCCAGCAGGGTAAAAAGGCTTACCTTAACACCAGCGGCTGCGGCGGATATCCACAAACCCACCGGAATAAAACTGAAAAACAGCGAAAGAAAAATAACTATCAGAATAATAACTCCAAAGACTGCAAAAAATCCTCCTGGCATAATCAAAACTCCCTTCATGTTTCTACAAACAAAAACACTTCATTTTGCGTTAATACTAACCTTCCAATGCCATACGGCAGTTATACCCCTTTATCAACCACCTTCACCATGATACGGGGCCCGGAAACCTCGACAATTTTCACGCTGGATCCCTTCGGAATAAACTCACCATCGCTGACAACATCCAGCTTCAAACCGTCAAATGTAGCAGTTCCCGAGGGACGCAGGACGGTGGTTGCAATGCCTTCTCTTCCTACATAGTTTTCCAGATTTTCTGTGCTGATGAAACCAGCTTCCTTGTTCAGGGATTCCTTTAGGATTAAGGTTTTTGAAAGCCGTCCCTTTCTGGCTGAACGCAGTACGACGGATAAAACCACCGCCACGATCGCCAACAGCGCGATAAACAGAATAACCGCCTCAAGCGGCGTTTTTGCGGTGATCAGGATGCCCGCCACCAGAAGGACAAGCCCAATACCGCCGATCACTCCAAAATTGGGTATAAACATTTCAATGACCAAACAAATAAGCCCCACCACGAAAATAATAATCTGATATACCTGGATGTCGCCTAGAAAACCAGCAGTCTCCAAAACATCACCCCCTCGTGTATTGCCGGAGAACCAATACTACGGTTCCACAGTCTGTGTATACAGCAATCCTGGTGGATATCATTTCATATCCCAAATCATCAAGGTTGCATCTTCCTATAAATAAATCATATCACAAATCAATAAAACATATCACTCTTTTTGAAAAGGATTGATCTGGAATCATTTCAATCGAGGTTAAAAGATATGTTGTTTTTCCAGTGCGATTCATGGTAAACTTAAAAATGCTCATAGTGATACAGGGAGTTGCACGCATGAATAAATATCTGTCCGCCTTTACCGGGGCGCTGATAGCGGTAATGATTCTTTTCAATGGTATCCTGGCCAATGCCTTCGGAAACTATTTATCCAGTGTGATCATTCATATTGTTGGGCTGATCACTATTTCTCTTGTGCTGGTTATCTCACGCGGCAGAACAAAAATTCAAAACCAAGCCGGGAAGATACCGCTTTACCTTTACAGTGCCGGTGTGATCGGTGTTTTAACCGTAGTTTTTACCAATATCGGGTTTTCAGCCCTGGGGGTTTCAGCCACCATAGCTCTTGGTCTGTTGGGGCAGACCCTTGTATCGGTTATCGTGGATCATTTTGGCCTGTTTGGGATGAAGGTGATCCGCTTTGAAAAGAAAAAAATCATCGGGCTTGCAGCCATCCTCCTCGGTGTGGTCACGATGCTTGTTTTTTAGCGAAAGGAATAAACCATGATTGCTGCTGTTATAGCAACCACCTTAACAGGCTTCACCATTGTCATGAACAGAATCATCAATTCAAGGCTTGCCGAAAGGATTGGAATATTTCAAAGCACCCTGTATAACTATATAACGGGTTTATTCGTTTCCGTTCTGTTTGCAGTTTTCAGCAGGGAAACCATAGCGTTAAAAGGGCTTGAGTTTGGCAATGTGCCTTTCTGGGCTTATCTTGGAGGTTTTATAGGTGTTATTACCATTGTTCTTTCCAGCTACCTCACTCCCAGAATATCGGCACTGTACCTGACGCTTCTGCTTTTCATCGGCCAGCTTTTTACTGGAATTATCATTGATTTTTTCAATACTGGTGATTTTTCCTGGTCGAAGCTTATTGGGGGGATTTTCGTTCTTGCAGGTTTATCCTATAATTTATTTCTGGATTATAGAAAGGAACAAGAGACAGCCAAGGTAAATAACCAGGCAGTTTAAGTGGGGCAAAAGGGTTCCTTAAAAACCATTCTATCCACTATGTTTCCTTCAATCTTGATTTAACTGAAGGATTCCTTTTGAAACATACCCCCCCCGCAATGCGGGCGGGGTATGGTGATTCAATTCAGAAGCAGTAACAGCAAGGTATTCAATTAATGCATTATCATTTCATTTGCCAAACCACATTTCCGTCTTTATTGATATACACATAATGTAAACCTGCTTCATCTTCAATAATGACCCTGGCAAGGTCATCTATAAATCCCCAAATCCACTCCATCGCAAAGGTGTAACCTCCGCCATATTCATAATACAGGTTCGTTGCAGTGATGAATTCACCTTTTGTATCAATCAAGCCAAAACCGCTGTATTCGGCAAAAAGGTCGGCCTCATCTGCTTGTGCACCGGGCAGCTTGGCAAAGGCATAACCGTTTGAAAAGGACGAGGCAAACTGATATTGGGGTTCAATGGCATAGTCTCCGCTACCGTGTTGTTGTCGTCTTTACCTTCGGTTTTGCCGGCAGGTTTGTTCCCGCAGCCGGTATTACAGAACAGAACAATAAGTAAAAGTAAACTTGCGATCCACTTTTTTAAAAAACTCACTTCCCAATCGATAAATATTATGTTCAAAGCCTGGTGACATCTAAAAACCGCTTAGATAACGAAATAGTTATTCACAATAAGCCTAAGGTAAACCATGGAATCGACTTCCTGAAAACAGAGTAACATACAAAAAAAACCATGTCAATGAACGATGTCATCCAGAGTGCAGCGAAGGATCTATTCGAGCGTGATACAAGATCCTTCACTTCGCCCAGCAGGTTGCGCCTGCTTACCTGTGAACAGTCCTCCATGACCCAGGTGTCGCCAAAAGACACGAAACCTTGGTAGGTTATAAAGCAATAACAAATAGGCCTCTGACATTCCTCGATCATGACAGTTTCATAGCGACTGGAAATCATGAAAAATTAATCTAATTCTAATCAATATCCAACAGACCACTGATAAAATCCTATCGTAGTCTCAGTGAATAAAGCTGTTTTAACAATTTACCCACATGCAGGGAATTGTAGTAACCACAAAGGTTTGGAAATATAGGGGGAAGCGCCGTTGAGAATCATCATCAAGTATATCCTGAAAAACTTATGGGAGAAGAAACTCCGGACACTGCTGATCCTGTTTTCCGTCATGGCTGCCTGCGGCCTGTTCTTTTCATCAAGCACAATCGGTGATACTTTTGCACAGCTTTATATCAACAGGATTCAAGTGTACTATGGTCAGACAGATATTATCATACAACCCGATGAGCGTTCTCCATCCCAATGGATAAAGCCTGATTCCATCAAAAACATGGAAAATATTAAACTGGCTGCCGGCCGATTTGAAAGCGGAGCTACATATCGTATTGGAGCTTATGAAAAGGCAAGTTTAATATTGATGGGCTCAGACTGGGAAGTTAATCAGCAGATAAACCCTGTTCAGGTACTTTCAGAAAGTGGTCTAATACCTTTCTCCGGCATGAAAATCGTTCTCCCAAAAGAGTTCTGCAAAAAATATGGTTTTCACGCCGGTGATTCCATTAACCTGACTATTAATGGCGAGCTTCGCAAATTGGTTATTGCTGCAGTTGCAACAGGTGGCATTTTTACCGAAGATGGTTCAACAGTCTTTGGGATGCTTCCGGCGGATACATTGTCCGCACTCCACAATGCCCGGGGAGCTTTTACCAGCGTTCAGGTCTGCCTGAAGGATGAGAGCCGGGTTACAGAGACCCTTTCACAGCTTCAGGAAATCTACAAAGGATATCAGGTACAGCAGCCCTTCAATGGTGAAGATATCAAACAGGAAATGGAAAGCATCACTATGCCCTTTATGCTGATGACCTTCATTGTGGCCTTCATGAGCATGTTCATTATTTTTACCTCCTTCAGGGTGATCACCATGGAAAGGCTCCCAGTGGTTGGCACCTTCAGGAGTATCGGGGCAACGCGAAGAACAACCGATAATATCATGCTGGTTGAGAGCCTTTTATACGGAATAATTGGCAGCGGGCTAGGGCTTGGACTTGGGCTGATCATCCTGAAGGGGATGTCCGAAACATTGAAAGATCCATGGATTAAAGATATAGAGACCAGGGCGGTTTATACTCCGTTTCAAATGGGTTTAAGCTTTGCTTTCGGGGTGTTTCTGTGCTTTGCAAGCTCGTTGATTCCCATTCTGAAGGTTTCCCGAATCCCGCTGAAGGATATCATTTTAAATACCATGGATAAGGCTGTGAAGAAGAACGGAATCCGGCTTGTTCTGGGAATCCTTTTTATAGTCATCTCGGTTTATCTTCCGTCCCGGTTGCCCAAAAGCATTGCGATGCCGGGTAATATCATCTGCATGCTGCTGTCAATCTGTTCGATTGTTTTGCTGGTGCCCTACGTAACGGCTCTGTTTGTCGCAATACTGGAAAAGCTGTATGTGATTCTGCTGGGGAATGTAGGCGTGCTTGCGGCGAAGAACCTTCGTGAAAACCGAAGCATTTTGAACAATATTTCACTTCTGAGCATCGGTATCGCGTCTTTGATGATGATCAACCTCATTAGCTATAGTGTCGGTGTTGAGGTGGTCGGGTTTTATAATAAGGCCTGCTATGACATCACCTATGCTTCAGATGCATGCAATGCCCATATGGAAAGGCTTCTTCAAAAGATTGACGGCGTGAGTGAGGTTTACGGTCTATATGAACTGTCCAGCGTGGAGGTCTTAGGCCAAAGCACTCGGATCTCAACCTTCATGGGCATCGATTACCGAAAATTCTTCGAGTATTGGGATTTTACAGTTCAGCAGGACAGCATGGACAAATTACCCGAGCTCGAACAAGAACGTGCGGTATTTTTAACCCAGGTCCTAAAGGACCGTTATGATCTTAAGACAGGTGACCAGGTTACGTTCCGCATCAATAACCGGGATTGCGTGTATACAGTCGCAGGTTTTTTCAACTCTTTGTACAATAACGGCAGCCTGGCGCTGATATCGGATAAATATTTCAGGCTTGATACCGGACAGCAAGAATACAGTGCTATTTATATCAAAACAAACGAGGCTGCCGAGGTGGTGGCTGAACGCATTGAGAAGGAAATGTCCCATTACTATCCCTGGCTCGAGACCATGGAGGAAATGAAGAAAAGCAACCAGGAGAGCAATGAGCAGATGTTTACCCTTCTAAAGGGTTTCTCTCTTCTGGCGATGCTGATCGGAATCATTGGGGTGGTGAACAATCTTTTGATATCGTTTATTCAGCGAAGACGGCAGCTTGCCATATTCCGTTCGATAGGCATGGAAAAAGGGCAATCAGTGCGGATGATTCTGATCGAAGCATTCACCGGTGGGCTGATTGGCGGAACAAGCGGTGTTCTTGCGGGCTTGCTGCTGATGTACATCGTACAGTATTTCATTGTATCAATAGAACTGCCGATAGACATGCATTATCCTCTTGATATCATTATGGCTTGCGGGGTTGCGGGGCTGGCAATTATGGTTGCCGCTTCTGTGGGGCCTTCGGTAAAGTCCTCACGACTGAATATCATTGAAGCCATCAAATATGAATAGCCCATTGACGAAGGGCTGATTCACATTACCAGCAGGCCAATAGCACACTGTGGCAGAAGCTGCCGTAAGCACGTATCAAGATGAACAACGAGACCTCAGGCGTCAGCTAAAAGTTTAAAAGAAAAGGAGCATTCAATGGAAACAGTTATTGAAGCGAAGGATCTGGTTAAGTCCTACCAAATGGGTAATACAACCATGGATGTACTGAAGCATGTGAATGTCAACATCCACAAAGGGGAATTCGTATCCATTATGGGCCCGTCCGGGTCCGGAAAAAGCACGTTGCTTTACCTGATCGGAGGTTTGGATAAACCCACGTCGGGGAGTATCCGGATTCAGGGGAAAGAACTGGCTCATATGAAGGACAGACAGGGAAGCATCATGCGAAGACGGGATGTCGGGTTCATTTTTCAGTTTTACAATTTAATTCCGAACCTGAATGTAGAGGAAAATATCATGCTTCCCATCCTGTTGGACGGAAAAAAACTGAGGAACTACCGGGAAAGGCTTCAAAGCATCCTTGAGACGGTTGGCCTGTCTGACAGGAGAAAACATACCCCCCGGGAGTTGTCAGGCGGCCAGCAACAGCGGGTTGCCATTGCCAGGGCGTTGATCAACGAACCGGACATTATTCTGGCAGATGAACCCATTGGGAATCTGGACAGCACAACGGGAACGGAGATCATGCAGCTGCTTAGGCAGATCAACCGACAAAAAGGTAAAACTGTGGTGCAGGTGACCCACTCGATGGACGCTGCAAGCTATGGGGACCGTGTAATTCATGTGAAAGATGGAAGGGTGAGTGAATGATGAAAAGAATTCAGATGTTGTTGATTTTATTGTTATTGGTGTTAGTGTGTGCCGGATGTGTGGCTGAGGCACAAAGCGAGGATGTTCCGCAGAGCAAGCCTGAAGTCAGGGAACCGATGACTGAGGCCTTTGGTATTGTCCGCTGCAGAGAAAGCTTGAATGTTCTTGTAGATTTCCCACTGAAGATAAACAACGTATTTGTCCGGGAAGGCCAGGTGGTTCAAAAGGGTGACGCTTTAGCCGAAGCTCAGAGGGAAAGCCCAAAAGAGGAAATTGCTTTGAAAAAGCTTCAGCTAACCAATGAGAAGGAAGCACTGGCGATCCTTGAAAAGGAGATTGCTCAGAAGAAGGAAGTTCTGGCGGCAGCACAGGATCCCGAAGCCCTAAAGCTGAAGCACGATCTGGCCACCGCACAGGCAAGCCATGAAAAGCTGCTCGCTGAGCTGCAGGAGAAAAAGAATCTGGCAGCTGCGGGTTTGATAACACAAAACGAGGCGGACAATTTTGAAAAAAGCATTGATGCTTCAAAAAAGAACATCGAGGATATACAGTTTGCGCTGAAAAACCTTGATTATGGAAGAGCCCTGGAGATCGAGCAGATGGAGAGCCAGCTTCCCGGCAAGATAAACGGGATAGCCCTGTTGGAGCTTGAGCTGAAGCAGTTATCCGATCAAAAAAGCAGCCCATACTTTAAAGATGGAAGTATCGTATGTACCCTGGACAAGGCGATTATCAGCGGAGTTTACACCTCAACAGGGGATATGCCGGCGCCTGGTACGAAGCTTTTCAGCTTGATTAATCTGAACACCAAATATGTGGAAGCCAGAATACCGGAAGAATTCATCAAGGATGTCAAGGTAGGCATGGAAGCCAATATTATTCCACTTGCCGATAAAAGTCGCTGTTTTACCGGCACGGTCACTGCTATCGCTCAAAAAGCGACACAGGGCAATGGTGAAACCAATGTCCTGGTGGAGATCGATGTGAAGGATGATGAAGGATTCCTGATCCCGGATTTCAATGTAAATGTGGAGATAAAGAGGGAACAGAATACACCTTGAAATAATTCTCTATCCGAGCAATAAAATCACCTGATAACTGCAGAAACCATAAAGACCCTGTGCTTTTTCGGCGATTTGTAAAACTTCTTTCATAAATATGCGTAAATACTTTTGATGGGTGGTAAGGATTCTTCATCAGGAAGTCATCAGGGGGGCATACCTTTTCCTCTTGCTGCCATTAGTAAAAGGCATTTTCCAATGACAGACAGACGGTTACGAAATAGAGGTTATTATGGAAAACTATCAGAGTCACTGTACAATTAGAAGAACACTGCGCAAAAGAATCCGCAAGACGATATCTTTTTGCATTATGGTATCTATTCTGCTGTTTGGAGTGATTACCGGATGTTACTTCAAAGATTTGATAAAAATCGAGTTCAGTATGGTTGCTAAATATTTGGGGAACAGTATCGCCCAAATCATCAACTCGGAAGATTTTCGCGAAGAAATGAATATCGAAAAGCTGGAAGACCTGAACATGGACACTGAGAAGGCGAAGCAATGGCTTTTGGAGCTAAAGGAGCTTGAAAACAGGGATATAAGCTACTTCTTCGGCAATGACTTTGTTCTCAATGGCCCCAAGATGACAATCTATAATACTGAGGATGAGCATAAACAGGAGTTTGATACGGTGTTATCCCAATATCTTAAGCTGGGAAACCTACTGAGAACAACCATTGTATTTCGGGGAGACATTGTATATCCGTTACCTGCTGATAATGCCGCTGAAAACAACCTTGAGTGGTGGGAAATGCCCGAAAAGCTGCCGCCGATGATGAACAGGCTCCAGCAATATTTTGATATCCGTTACGAATATGACTTGTATGATTCCCAAAAGGAAGTCATCGGGAATGTCACGGTGCAGGCGAATCCGATGGTGATTGTACCCATCTTTTTTATTTTTGCCATACTGCTTCTGTTTGTGGGCTTGGCATCCTATATTGTTGCAAACATTATCAGTAAGCCTCTGGCTAGTCGCATCATCAAGCCCATTCAACAGATGGAAAAAACCTTCCGCCTGGCGGCAGAAGGGGATTACAGCTGCTACAATGAAAAACCCATTCAGATACGCCGCCCTTTGCGGGAGATCGAATCCATGGTATTCTCAACGAACATTATCATCACCAAATTAAAGCGCTACAATGATGAACAGGAACAGCAAAAGGTATTGCTGCAGCAGCAGAACATCGAATTGGAAGCACAAAACCAGGAACTGGCAGATTCCAAGCTGCAGATAGAGCAGGCTCAATCCCAGCTGATTCAGATGGAAAAAATGGCTCAGGTGGGTCAATTGACTGCGGCCATTTCTCATGAGATAAATACGCCGCTGGGAGTTATTAGCAGCAATGTTCAACTAAGCACGATGCTTACAGAGTCATTGGAGCAGCTTACCGCTGATGCGGGGAACCCGGAAGTTCAGGATATGGTCGCACAAATATCCGAAGCCGCTAAAACCAGTGCCACCGCCTGCAAACGCATGGATGAGATCATTAAAAACCTGAGGGTTTTTTCCAAGATCGATCAGTCCGATTTCCAGGAGGCAGACATTAACGCCGGGGTTCGCAGTACGGTTGTTTTAACAACAAACCTGTGGAAGAAGAATACCCGCATCATCGAGGAATATGGGGAGCTTCCGCCAGTAAAGTGCTACGCGGGTCTTCTCAACCAGGTGTTCATGAATATTATGGTCAATGCCATCCAATCCATCGAGAAAACGGGTGAAATCCAACTCAAAACCTGGTATCAGGATGAAAAGGTATGGATCAGCATACGGGATAACGGGAAAGGAATTCCACAGGAGAATCTGCAGAAGATTTTCGACTTCGGTTTTTCGACCAAAGAGGATAAGGGAATGGGAATTGGACTTTCCATGTCTCAGGATATTATCCGCAAGCATAACGGACAGATCCATGTTGACAGCGAGTTGGGAAAGGGAACTGCTTTCACCATTTCGATACCAGTTACTCAGTGAATTTTTAGTCATAAACTCAACCATACTGCAGTGTATACCCATAAATAAAAAGCATGTTTCCTTTCGGAACATGCTTTTTCAGGTGGTGCGCCAAATGAGCGCATATTCTGCTAACAATATCATACGATGTTCGTTTCAGGCAGCCTGTCTGTTTCCTCCAGCACCCTGTTCAGTTCGCCGCTGTCTACCATCTCAAAAAGCAGCTCAACAACATGGCTGTCCAGCTTACCTGTGTGCGTATCGGCAAGAATGATTTCCTTGATCTTGTCCAGCGGAAGCCTGCTTCGATAAGGCCTGTTGGAATAAAGCGCGTCAAAGATATCGGCCACGCAGAGAATCCGGGCTTGTATGGAAATTTCGGAACCCTTCAGACCATCCGGATAACCTGAACCGTCCAGTTTTTCATGGTGGTGGCGGATTCCGTCCAGGCAGGGCTGCAGGCAGTTTAGTGGCATGCAGATCCGTTCACCTGCGGCAGGGTGCCCCGTAATACATTCAAATTCGTCTTCGGTCAGTTTTCCGGGTTTGTTCAGAATGCTTTCAGGGATAGACACTTTTCCAATGTCATGAATAATCCCCGATATTTCAAGGCATTCCAGTTTATCTTTGTCCAACCCAAGCTTTTGCCCAAGCATTCGGCTGATCGTTCCTACCCTGCGGGTGTGGCCGTCGGTATATTGATCCTTGGCTTCAATCACATTGGCCAGTGACATCACGAGGCTTTTTACACTGTCGATTTCACGGGTATAATCCTTTTTCAGAATATCATACAACCTTGTGATTTCATGGTTTGAATTTTCAAGCTCGATGTATTTTTCCTTTAGATTGTCTGATAATTTCTTTTTTTCCAGCCCGTTCTGGACGATTTTAATCAGGCTTGTGTTATCCCAGGGCTTTTCAAGGTAATAATACAAGCCGATGTCATTGATGCTGCGAATGGCATTCTCCTTGTCCGCATAACCGGTCAGCAGAATGGTTACCGTTTCCGGAGACTTTCTTTTTGCTTCTTTCAGGAACTCAAGCCCATTCATATGGGGCATCATAAAATCGGATATGATCAAATCAACCTTGTGATTCGGTTGTATTTGTTCCAGGGCTTCTACCGGGTTGTTATAAGCCAGAACACTCTGTTTCAACACCATTTTAATCAGGGCGGAGAGTGTTGAGGTTACCATTTTTTCGTCGTCTACTATCATGATGGTGCTGGACAAGTTCATTCCTCCTGTCAATCCTGTTGAAAACATGCTTCAGAAATTATACCATATGTTGTCGTTCGACTCGACATATATTTTTCACCTACATCAAAACTACAGCATTAATCATAGAAATATCTTATTTTTCGCACACCTGAATGCCGTATCCCGTTGCCCGGAACTGTTTTCTTCTATTATTACGCCTGTTTAAGAAGAAAGTTTTCACCAGTTCACTGGTTTTAATCAAACTTTAACGATTGCCGGATGCAGTTTTTCTCAGTTCCTCAGTCCCCGCCGAAGCACATTGCTTGTTACACTTTCAGCTTCAGGAATTCACTCGATCATCCATTACCCTGAAATCAATTTATGGAAACAAGTGAAAAGAAAAAACATTCTATAAATTATCGTACGGAGTATTGACATTAATCGTACGAAATGTTATGCTGTCCGTACGAGGTGAGAAAGATGAAAATGAATGAAGGAAAAACCACCATCACCGCAACAGAACTGAAAAACAACCTTGGCCTGTATCTGGATTCTGCCATCAGAGGGCAAGAGGTGATCATCACGAAAAACGGTAAAAATGCGGCCAGGCTCATCTCCTGTAACAGCTATAAGGCACAGCCCGGCATTCTTCTTGAAGAAGCAGCCAATTATGAAATCCATCAAAAAGTATCGTACGAAGAGTTTCTGGAAATCAACGAAAACAGTGATGCCAGAATGGAGTATATCAATGGGGAGATTATCCTGCTTTCTTCTCCCAATGTGAACCATCAGCATATCAGCGGCAGGCTGCATCTTATGCTCAGCGCCTATTTAAAGGGGAAAATGTGCAGGGTTTATTATGCTCCCTTCAATGTAACTTTGTTTAAAGTGAGCATTCGGGACCCTGATGTGGTGCAGCCCGACTTGCTCATCGCCTGTGACATCGAAGAAAAGGTAAATGCCGAAGGAAGGTATACCGGGGTGCCCACGCTGGTCATTGAAATCCTGTCACCCGGCACAAGAACAAAAGATATGGTCGATAAGCTGAATACGTATATGATGTCAGGGGTACGGGAGTTCTGGGTGGTCGATCCGCTTAACCAATCCTGCCTGGTTTATGGCTTTAGGGACAATCAAATTGACGATTTTAAAACATATAAACCCGGTGATATCATTCAATCATACTTCTTTGACGGCCTGGAAGCAGATACGGAAGAGATTTTCAATCGGTAGGAATTTGTACGCAGATAGGGAGGGTATGAAAATGAATGATCGGGACAGAATCCAAAAGGGCAGGGAAGTGCTGTTGAAAATTGCCCGTGGCGCAAACCCCATTACTGGAAATGGGATGGAAGGGGAAGCGTTTTTAAACGATCCCCGCATCATCCGCTGCTTTTACTTTGTGGCAGATGTTTTGCAAAATGTACTGAATGGAAGCTACAGCAACAGGAAAAACGCGTTTTTTGTCATTAGTCCCGAGCAGAAAAGTATGGTAAGGTTTCCAGAGGGGAAAATCGGGGTAAATGTATTTTCTAAATGCATCAATGAAGTTCTCGAGATGACCAGCAAACAGCTCACCGGCATGGAGTTGAACAAGAGGCTGAAGCAAATGAGTATTTTGGGTGAAACGGTTAACAACGAAGGGAAAACGGCCACCACCACCAATGAACATTCAAACAAATACGGCTTCGAGCTCGAACACAAGGTCTTCAACAACAGAGAGTATGACATGGTACTGATGAACGACATCGGGAAACAGTATTTGCTTGAGAACCTGGAAACCATTATGGGTGTGGAGGCACATTTGTCATGAGCATCGTCAAATGTCCTGTTTGCGGGAATATGTTGGTTCGAAGTCAAAATGCATATGTTTGTGAACGAAATCATTCATTCGATATCGCCGCAAAAGGGTATGTCAATTTGTTGCCTTCAAACCGGAAGAACAGTAAACAACCAGGTGATAACAAGCAAATGATACATTCCCGAAATCAATTTCTGAATGCGGGCTTCTACGCAAAGCTGTCAGACACTATCAACACCCTTGTATTGCACCATTTTTCCGATAGACAAGGCCGTGGGGAAGCTCATATTCTTGATTCCGGTTGCGGAGAGGGCTATTACCTGGCCTCACTGGCAAAAGCATTTACCAGCCGACAAATTCACGCATCCTTTTATGGCATTGACATCTCGAAGGAAGCTATGCGCATTGCAGCCAGGCGAAACAGAGATATTTTCTTTGCCGTATCCAGCGCCTTTGATTTACCGGTGATCTCCGGAACAATCGATTGCCTGCTGCAGGTCTTTTCTCCCTGCAGTGATGCAGAATTTCACCGGATACTACATAAAGATGGGCGGCTCATTTCGGTTATTCCGGGAAGGAAGCATTTGCTCGGTATGAAGCAATTTTTATATGAGCAGCCCTATGAAAATGATGAAATGGAATATCCATTAACTTCCTTTCAGAAAGTGGATCAGGTTCGGATTTCATATCCGATTGTGTTGCGTGACCGGGAACTGATCGGGCATTTGTTTCGTATGACTCCCTACTTCTGGCGTACAGGTGCTGAAAAGGTTAAGGAACTGGAACAGCTTGAAACACTGGAAACTTTGTGTGAATTTGTGATCACGGTGTATTCGCCTCACAAAATATTATGAAGGCCTTGAAAGCAAAGGCCGAATGAATGACTGGCCGATGGGCAGGAAATGTACTTCCGGGAAATGGTGTCGAGAAAACAATAATCTATCGTCAAGCGTTGTATTCCATTTCATACGTCGCACAGAAAGTTTTGATGACGGACGGATAATCGTTGCAACCCAACAAAATCAGTGCCCTGGAGTAACAGCGGGTTTTATTAAAACAGGCAAATTAGCCTGTTTTTTTGTGCTTAACGAATTCTATCCTGTAAACTTTATTTTATTTCTTTTGTAACAGCTTCTTGTAGTTAACATAATATGAAATGTGGGACAACAATAGGAGGTGAATACATGGCATGCTATGAAGATATTTTAGAGCATCAAAGGAGAAATGGAGTTGTTATCAGGCTAAGAAATCGACCCGAAAAGCATTCAGAAACCAGCAGTTTACCGGAAGGAGGTGATAATTTGAGAGCAAACGAAGAACGCAATGAGACAAGGTGTAGAGTAATTCCCGAGACAATCAGGGAATTACTGAAAAGATTGGTAGAAAAATGCGTAACCATTATCCTGGATGCAGAAGAAGAGCCTGAAACTGTCGAAGTAGAAGCTGTAGTCGGAGATTTACTTGTTGCTGAAACAGTAGATCACAAATTTAAATTTGTTGACATCCGATGTATATGTGCTGTTATCGTTGACCGTGAAGAGCTCATTGAAGGCTTGCTGGATACAAGGTTCCACAAAGAAAGAAACGAGAATACCGAAGAAAATTCGAACAAATGGTAGTCATAGTTCAATGCTTTAAAATATTGTTATTAAAATGTGAGCTTACTTTAAGGAGGTGAAAACATGGGTGCAAATATGGAATTCAATAGAGAAAGGTGCGATATAATCCCCGGAACAATCAGAGAGTTACTGAAAAGACTGGTGGAAAGATGTGTAACCATTATCCTGGATGCAGAAGAAGGACCTGAAAGGGTCGAAGTAGAAGCTGTGGTTGGGGATCTCCTTGTGGCCGAAACAGTGGATCATAAATTTAAATTTGTTGACATCAAATGCATATGTGCTGTAATTGTTGACCGTGAAGAGTTGCTGGAAAGCATATTTGGGCGGGAATTCAATGAACGTGAACGTGAATGCGGAAAACGCGAACATGAGAACGAAAGCCCCAGGATGGTTGGATGCAGATAATTTATGGCATTCCTTGTTCCCGTCTTCAGGGGTAAAATGAGGGATCCAAAGCCGAGTTGGCTGGGGAGATGAAGATTCTCTTCCCAGCCAACGTACTTAAAGATCCCGGCGAGAAAAGTACTACCGGATGAAGGCGTTAAGAAAAGGATAACGGTTAAATAGGCTATGAACCTTCATTCGTCTTCTTTCTGCGTTTTACGCATTCGTTCAATAAATATTCTATCTGTCCGTTCAACGAGCGAAAATCATCTTCCGCCCAGGCTGTCAGCTCCTGCCACAAAGAGGTTGATAAACGCAGCAATACCTGCTTTTTTTCTTTTTCCTTGTTGTCCATCGCTTATCATCCTCCATTTCCGATACTTGGTCTTTTTTATGGCACAGTTACAGGCTCCTTTATTTGTTCCACATCTTGGGGGAGCGTTCCAGCGCCAGGGTTATCTTTCCCGGAGGAGCGTTCCAGTGCCAGGGTTATC
>CAYVFB010000069.1:0-18632 GCA_964450305.1 uncultured Ruminiclostridium sp. | reverse complement strand
TTCAACTGTGTTCTTAATGTATAGCGTTGCCCCTAGTTTCATTTGTACCACTCCTCTTATTATATAAATAATCTTTATATCGCAATATATAAAGATGACGAACAAAATATTATAAAATTATTTCTGCACAATTATACAATCATGAAACTCTCCTGTTAACTCTTTACAAGGCCAAATCCCATATTTTATTTCACTGATAATAAACCTATGCTTCCAATATAATTCTTTTAATTTTTCTTCTTTATGAGCGAATCCCCATTCAGGCACCTCTTTATCCAAAGTATAAGAGTTTTCATCTATCTTAAATTTGATATCAAGATGTGACTTGTCTAATTTTATTTGATTATGAATAAATTCGTTATATACATTTAAGGAAGCTATAAACATTCCACCTTTTTTTAGTGCTCTATATATTTCTCTTAAATATGCATCTATATCGTTTAAATTCATATGAGTAAAAACAGACCACATAATTATTATATCCTGCGAATCATCTTCTACTGGAAAGGTAACTTCATTAGCTTTTAGTTTGCCTTCTCTCGAATAAGCTCCATTATATACATCTATAAAGTGAAACTTAAAATTATCTTTAAGTATAGAAATATTCTCATTACAATAGTCAATAAAGTCCCTTCTAATATCAATCCCAATATATTTACCTTGCTGACATAAATAGTTCAGAAAATGGATACCTATTCTCCCAGCCCCGCACCCAATATCTAATATTTGGTTTTCTGGTTTTATAGATAACCACTTAATGATTTTTTCAGTCTGGTTCTTCCCTAAGTTGAAATACAATTCTTTATCATCAAATGGACCAAACATATTTCGAATATGAGGTTCTGGTATAAGCTTCATAATATCCATGATTTTTCTCCTTGTTAAATAAGATATCATCAATTATAGTTCGCATAATCAAACTGTTACGAAGTAAAAGACCTTCTGATTATGCTCATATTAGGGAGTTGTTAAATTGTTTTTTTCCAACGTACATCGCATGTTCAGAAAAAGCTAAAAATTCTGGAATATCAAGAAACCTCTTCGCTGTTTCAATCCACAACTCATATTCTTCTTTGGGAAACAATTTAATTTGATTTTCATTAAGTGCTAAAATTCCCTCTTGCCCAAACAAGTGTAGCTTCTCCAGATTAAATTGTTGCATAAATGGCTCTATTTGCCGCTGATTCATGAAGTAGGCTGATGTAAATGCTGGCCCAACATATTCTGTAGCTGTCACAATGGAATTAATTAATTCTTTTGTTGACTGATTCCCTAAATCATTTATCAGAAATCCTGGGCCATTCTTCAAATCGTATATAATTCCTGCAAAATCCAAAATAAAAGAGCAATAAAGAATTCCACCAGGTTTCAATCTCTCAATAGATAACTTCACTGCTTGTATTCGGTCTTCTTTGTTTAATAAATGATATAAAGGTCCCATCAAGAACACATGATCATACATACCTAAATCCATGGCGCCAATATCTAAGCAATTTGCAACGAACATAGGGAAATCAACACGGTGTTCTTTTGCTTTTACTTTTGCAAGCTCAATATTACCATCAGATAAGTCGATGAGCGTAACATCACAGCCCTTTTGTGCGTAGTTTATTGAATATCTTCCTGGGCCACCTCCTATATCAAGAATACTATCACTCGTTTTGATATACTTATCCATAATATGGGTAGTAAAAACAAATTCAAATGGATGTCTATCGAAGCGTTCCCATTCTTTTATTGAATTTTCATCGTAATATCTTTTGGTCTCTTCCACACTCATTTACTCAATCTCCTGTTTTATAAATAATCACCATATAAATAACTCTCTGATTCGCATTTTCAAACAATTATGCATCTTATCTCCGACAGGCAGATTGTGGGAACCTGCGGAAATGTTCCGTCTGCTGTAGTATAATAGAAATAACCACAAATCCACTAATACCACCGGGAAGAAGGAACTTTTATGAATTCTATTATAGCAGATACTTCAAACGCTGAACACGTTATTTCATCCAAGATTGTTACTCTCGTTGAAAATTGGGTAAAAATTGAGTGGTAAAACCTATTGTCAAACTGAATGGATTGGTTTATAATCGTACTATTCCGATGTGTATACAAAGTATGGAAAGGAGAAAGCATTATGAGCACCGAGCAATCAACATTTTTTATGATGAGTACCCGTACGATGTGTATGTATGGCATGTCCATGTGCATGATGTTTTGTGCTGATATAAAAATGCTTTCTGTTCCGTCGAGACGGTAAAGGTATTTGATTATCCAGGTTTTCAGGGTAATTACGATATTACAGGAAGCATTCAGCTTCCTTTTTTTATTTACTTTTTATATAGTATGGCTGCGTCTTATTCGGGAAAGCAACCGGATGGCAGGCCTGCGCAGCAATATTACAGGATTGGGGGACTGGGATTGATAGAAATAAGACACTTAAACAAGGTTTTTCCTACAGCCGGCGGAAATCTCGAAGTGCTTCGGGATATCAATCTTCATATCGCGAAGGGGGAAATATTCGGCATCATTGGCCTCAGCGGGGCTGGTAAAAGCACGTTGGTACGCTGCATGAACTACCTAGAGAAGCCTACCGAGGGTGAAGTGCTCTTTGATGGAAAGTCCATGGGGACGTTAAGCTCCCGGGAGCTTTTGAAAGCCCGTCAGTCCATGAGCATGGTATTTCAAAGCTTTAACCTGCTGTCACAGAGGAATGTCCTGAGAAATGTTTGCTATCCCCTCGAAATAGCAGGCATTGAGAAGGCCGAGGCCAGACAGAGGGCTGCCGCAATGCTGGAGCTGGTAGGGCTTTCAGACAAGGCTAAAGCGTTTCCTTCCCAACTATCCGGTGGTCAGAAGCAAAGAGTCGCCATTGCAAGAGCATTGTCAACTAACCCAAAGGTATTGTTGTGTGACGAGGTAACCAGTGCACTGGACCCGAACACCACCCGCTCCATACTGGAGTTGTTGCGCAGCATTAACCAGACGCTGGGGGTTACAATTGTGATCATCACACATGAGATGCAAGTCATCGAACAGATATGTCACCGTGTGGCGGTTATCGATCAAAGCAGGATTGTTGAATCGGGTGAGGTCCGGGAAATCTTCCTGCGTCCTAAATCGGATATCGCAAAGCAGCTGATCCTGCCGAAGGGAAACGCCATATCTGCAGTTACCGGAAACCGATGCCTGCGTTTGATTTTTGACGGCAACTCGACGCTGGAACCCATCATTTCGAATATCGCACTGGAATGCAAAACGGCGGTGAATATCCTTTTTGCCAACACGAAAACGATTGATGGAAAAGCATATGGTGAAATGCTAATACAGCTTCCAGAGAACGAGACATCCATTGCGAGGGTATCTAATTTTCTGAATGATAAAAGAATTCATTTCAAGGAGGAGGAGCTGAATGTTTGAATTGCTTGGTAACGGCATTGCCGAAACGCTTTATATGACCCTTGTTTCTACTGCCCTCTCCTATGTCTTCGGCCTGCCGCTCGGTGTGCTGCTGTGCGTGACCGATAAGAACGGGGTTTTCCGAATGCCGGGGTTTAACAGGGTTTTGGGCTTTATTATCAATTTCCTGCGTTCTGTTCCGTTTCTGATCCTGCTGGTCGCCATTCTGCCGTTTACCCGGGCAGTTGTCGGAACAACCATCGGCTCGACAGCAACGATCGTACCGCTTGTGGTTGCAGCATCGCCCTTTATTGCGAGAATGGTTGAATCCTCCCTGAAAGAAGTGGACGCCGGTGTGATAGAAGCGGCCCAATCCATGGGAAGCTCTACGCTGCAGATCATTTACAAGGTCCTTATTCCCGAAGCTAAGCCGTCGTTGATTTTAGGAGCGGCAATTGCTATTACTACCATTCTTGGATATTCCGCAATGGCAGGCTTTGTTGGGGGAGGCGGACTTGGAGCTATCGCAATCAATTATGGCTATTACCGCTACCAGGATGATGTGATGCTGTTGACGGTGCTTCTTCTAGTGGTTATCGTTCAGATTTTTCAGGAATTCGGAATGAAATGCGCAAAGCTTTCCGATAAGCGGATTAAAGGCTGAAGGTATCTGGGTATATCCTGAGCACATATTCATAATTATCCGCCAAAGAGGGGCGATACCGCAAGCCTCCGGCGGAAATGAGTTCGTTACTTGAAAACAACCAACCTAATTTAAAGTATAAAAGGAGAGATATGTCATGAAAAAAATTATTACTGTTTTACTGACAATTGCCGCTATTGCCTTCGTGTTTACGGGCTGCGGAAAAACTGCCGATACAAAGACACTGAAGATCGGCGCCAGTGTAACACCCCATGCTGAAATACTAAAGGTGGCAAAAGAGATTCTGGCCGAAGAAGGTATCACGCTCGAGGTCGTTGAGTACAATGACTATGTTATTCCAAACACCGCGACCGAAAGCGGCGAGCTGCTTGCAAACTATTTTCAGCATCAGCCTTATCTCACCGACTTCAATGCAGAAAATAAAACACACCTTGTTTCGGTGGCTGCTATTCACTACGAACCCTTTGGTATTTATCCCGGTAAGATAAAAACCCTGGAAGCCCTCGCCGATGGCGCAACCATCGCGATACCAAATGATGGTACGAATGAAGCCAGGGCGCTGTATCTTCTGGAAGCTCAGGGCCTGATTGAACTGAAGGATGGCGTTGGTTTCACGGCTACCGTTCTGGACATAGCCTCAAACCCGAAAAACTTGGTTATCAAGGAAATCGAAGCGGCACAGATTGCACGTTCTCTGGCGGATGTTGATTTAGGAATCATCAACGGAAATTATGCCATTCAGGCCGGGCTGAAGGTTGCTAACGCCCTGGCGGTTGAGGACAAGAATTCCGAAGCAGCGCAGACCTATGCAAACATTCTGGCCGTAAAGGAAGGCAATGAAAACAACGAAGCGATTACAGCCTTGGTTAAAGCGTTGAAGAGTGACAAGGTTAAAAACTATATCAATCAAACCTATGCCGGCGCAGTGATTCCGATATTTTAACGATTAATAACAAGAAGTATCCCCCACGCCTTTCCGGTTCATACTGCAATCAGGGCCATTCTTACCGAGTCGCTCACAGTAGGCGCGTGCCAACAGGTACGCGCCTTTGCTCAGCGTAAAAATGCATGCGTTTTTTATTGTAATTAGGCTGGGAAAGTTGAGTTATCTGATTTTATGATTGAATATTGTAAACAGTCACAAATTTCCCCGGCGAATAACGTTCCGCCCCGGATTCTTCCTTCAAATGTCATGCCGCATTTTTGCATAACCCTTCCGCTTGCCGGATTAAGGGGATTATGATAGGAAAAAATCCGATTAAACCCTATATCAAAGAAATACTGAATAATCGCTTTACTTGCCTCGGTGGCTATCCCTTTGTTCCAACAGGATTTTGTTAAGCAATATCCAATACAGATGCTTTTTATATCCTCGTTTATCTCGTTTCCACAAACCAGGCCAATGAGTTCATTTTTAAAGATAACAGCCCACATGTACCAGTCAGGGTTGTCATAATTTTTAACATACTCATTGATCATTCGTTCTGTTTCTTTGATGTCTTTATGCGGAGGTTCCCAAAACTTTGATTCGCAGGAACTTGTCCATTTATCAAAGGCTTCCTGGCTATCGTCTACCGTAAACCTGCGTAAAGACAGTCTATTTGTTTTAATAGGTTGAGTACCGATATGGTTTAACATAACTACCCCCATTAAAAATTCTCTATCAATTCCGTTTCAACAATACTTCATAACTAAAGTTTCTTAAGGAGTTTAACGTATTCACCATCTTCATCTACCCCGTGGAAGATGACCTGTGTAAATCCTTTTTTCTCATATAAATGCCTCGCAGCCGAGTTGTCCGTATCGACACCAAGAGACATTTCTTTATATCCTAGTTTTCTAGCATAGTCAACTATATAATCAATAAGGAACCCGCCTATTCCACGATTATGGAATTCTTTTCTGACAATCATTCGAGACAAGTAGATACGTTGCTGGGGTATTGTATAATCCGGGTCCCCCCTATCAAATACTAAAGCAACCTCGCCAATAAATTCGCCATTATCTATGTAAACAAAAATGATTCTATTGCCATTTACTATTTGATCATACCATAATTTTGCCTTGTCCGGATGTCTCTTCATATCCCAAATATTATTACACTTTTCATATTCAGATGGATCAAGCTTAACGATATTTTTTATGCTCATATTTTTATCTCCTAACAAAAGGGGGCCAAAGGGCCCTGTCCCCCTGTCTCATCTATTCCTTAGGATTTGACTAATACAACATCATCACCGGCTCCATAATCTCCCTGGCCGAAGATGTCCCAGTATTCTTCCTTATAATATTCTTTAACAGTTTTTTGTTTGTTCTCATCGGTTACGCGCATAAAGCCTGCTTTTTCATATGCTCTTACCGCACGCATATTTCTTGTCGAAGGCCTGATAATAAATTGTTCAACCCCTCGCAATTTGATCAGATACTCGCATAAAACCCTGATGGCTTCAGAACCAAAGCCCTTTCCACAGCTTTTTTCAGAGCTCATCCATATGTCCAATTCGGCTTTCTTACCCTTTAAATGAAAGGACGAATAACAGATTGCCCCAACTTCCTCACTGCCATGTTTAATGATCCAAAGCTGCCCGTTCTCTGGTTTTGAACCATCAAAATAGAAGTCCTTAAAATCCTCACAATACTCCTCCCAGGTTGGTATCGGCGCATCTTCGAAATTGGGAGGTCCCATATGGCTTTTGGTTGTTTCTGACAAGCATAACCATTCATATACTTTCTTTTTATCCTTAGGCTGAGAAGGTTCAATGGTAATTCGTTGTCCCTGAATCATCTTGATTCTCCTTTCAAATCTATGACAAATCGTTCATTCACACCTGAATAGACAATGGCTCAATTATTTAGGGAGCGTATCGATTGGGGAATTCCGCCCGAGCAAGTTCTGAGTACTTTCTGATAAAATTTCCTTTTGCATCAGTGTATCCATCTCTGTCAAAGGCATAATATTCTTTCAGCGCGAGCTTCAGTTTCCCATATTCATCGGCAACTTTAGGATGTGAAATAAGATAATCTCTGAAATATAGCTCGTCCCAGTCATCATAATACCGGACATGAATATGTACACATTGTCCTTCAAAACCCCTGGGTGTATACCCTTTTAAATACATAATGACATCCTTTTGCGGAGTGTTTACAATGTACCCTTCATCCCTCATTTTTTCTGTTATCGCTGATAAATCAATACCTTGTGAGATTTCAAGCAATATATCAACCGTAGGCTTAGCAATAAGCCCTGGCACGGATGAACTTCCTATATGGTTAATTCTTATCATTTTATCTTCAAAAATAGATTGCAAGAAATCTCTTTCAATATAAAAGTAACGAATCCATTCTGGATTATGTGGTTCCAGAATAATTGGAAATAATTCAGATAGATTCTCCTGTGATATTCTTGAAAAATCCTGTCTCATGATACTCTCCCTCAAAGACGTTGAGCTATTGGTCAACTATTTCATAACCAGACAGATTAAGGTTTTTTAGCTTGGGGAACTCTTTCAGGCTGCTGATGCTGGTAATACGATTACTCGACAAATCAAGATTTGTCAGGTTTGTCAACACAGTAAGGACGCTAATGTTGCCTGCAATAATGTACTTTTTTAGTATCTTTCGGTATCATGCTCCCCTCCTGCTATACAGCTTTCTGCTTGAAAGCAGTAAAACTATAGCCTGCCGAATATATGGAACTATGTACAATCATATTATATAATAACTATGTCAGGAGTAGTAGCCTGTATATCTCACTAATAGGAGGTTATCATGAAATACTATGTAGATGCAAATGCTGCAAAAGACGGCAATGGTTCCATTGACAGCCCCTTCCGACGGATCAACGAAGCCGCAAAGCTGGCGCTTCCTGGTGATGAAGTGCTGGTAGCACCGGGGATTTACCGGGAATATGTAGATCCGATCCATGCGGGTACTGAAGATGCCCGTATTACTTATACCAGCACTATCCCCCTTGGTGCGTTAATCACCGGCGCTGAGCAGGTAAAAACCTGGCACCATTACAAAGAAAATGTCTGGGTATGCCGGATCGCAAACAGTGTTTTCGGTGATTACAATCCTTATACAACGCTAGTGTATGGAGACTGGTATTTCGCGACACCGAATAAACATACCGGCTGTGTTTATTTGAATGATAAAGCGCTGTATGAAGCCACATCTTTGGAAGAGTGTATCAAAGGCGATGTTTATGATTGCAGTTGGGTGCCGGAAGAATCCGTTTATAAGTGGTTTACCGAACAGGATAAGGATGCTGATGAAACGATCATTTATACCAATTTACAGGGTAAGAATCCAAATGAAGAAAATGTAGAAATTAATGTCCGCCGCCGGTGTTTTATGCCCTCCATCACCGGCATCGGTTATCATACAGTCAGAGGATTCAAAATTGATAAAGCTGCCACCACCTGGGCACCGCCTGCAGCTTTTCAGGATGGCATGATCGGTCCTCACTGGAGCAAGGGCTGGATCATCGAGGATTGTGAAATTTCAAACAGCAAGTGCGCCGGCATTTCTCTGGGAAAATATCTTGATCCTGACAATGAGCATTACTTTACAAATAAACAAGTCAAGAGTCCCACCCAGATGGAACGGGATGCGCTTTGCCGCGGCCAGTATCACGGATGGCTGAAAGAGAAAATCGGCAGCCACATCGTTCGCCGCTGCAACATTCACCACTGTGAACAAGGCGGCATTATCGGCCGTATGGGTGCTGTGTTTAGCATCATTGAGGACAACCATATACACCATATTAACAATATGATGGAGCTTGGCGGAGCAGAAATTTCCGGAATCAAAATACATGCTGCCATTGATGTGCTCATGCGCCGTAACCATATTCACCATTGCACTATGGGAATCTGGTGTGATTGGGAAGCTCAGGGCACACGTATCACCCAGAACCTGCTGCATGATAACCAGCGGCCACCCTATGCCAAATATCTCCCGGGAGGCATGATGTCTCAGGATATATTTGTCGAAGTCAGCCATGGCCCAACTCTTATTGATAACAATATTCTGCTTTCAGACGCCAGTCTTCGTTTTGCAACACAGGGTGTGGCTATGGTTCACAACCTTATCTGCGGTGCGTTAACCGATGTCGGCGGTGGTACTGGTTCACGCTATACACCCTATCACATTCCACATCGTACAGAAGTGATGGGCTTTATGACCATTCTGCATGGTGATGACCGTTTCTACAACAATATCTTTGTTCAGAAATGGCCTTCTGAAGACTATGCGATCAACCCTGACCAAGGCGCAGGTACCAAGGGTGAAAACAGACGTGTCGGCACGAGCGTTTTTGATGATTATCCAACCTACGATGAATGGATTGCACAGTTTGACTTTACAAAGCGTCCAGACATGATGGCTTTAGACCCTGCTCATACAGGTCATCTGCCGGTCTGGAGCGAAGGGAACATTTATCTGAACGGTGCCAAACCGTGGAAAAATGAAGTAAACGGTCTGAACGTTGAAAACAATGATCAAAATATTCAAGTAGAACTGTTGGAGAAAGACGATCATTATTACCTGAAGACAAATGTATATGATTACCTAAAGGATATCAGCAGTAGGATGATCAACACTGAAGTTCTCGGCAAAGCTTTTGAACCTGAAGCATACTTTGAAAACGCTGATGGAACACCGATACGCTTTGATACGGACTACTTCGGAAATCACCGTGGGGTTCATGTTGTTCCGGGGCCGTTCGCATCACCTTCTGAAAATATTAAGTTATAATTCACAAGTTTAGCCCTATATGTGATTATTAGCGACGTTTCCTCTCAGGCTTAGTTAATGAATTGCCAGAGGGGGACGTCCTTTTTTTATCGCGCGATAAAGGGGACAATTTCTCGTCCCCTGATTATCTGGTGTGCGGTAAAGGGGATGGGACAAGAGACCTGTCCCCTCTGTCCCTTATACCTTATTTTTTAAACAGAAGCTCACAGGCGTTGTCCATGCTTTGAAGCAAATGTTCCTTATCAATTTGATTCAAACTGATATGGAATAACAGCTGTCCATGGATCATCCCGACTAAAACCTCACTGATGATGGCACCTTTGGCTGCATCCTCGGTACATTCCCAAACCATTTTCGAAAGAATTCCGCCTATGGTTGGCTGTTTCAGCTTTGGAACAATATCTTCCGGCGGAACACCCGGATTACTTGTAAATGCGAGTCTGAACGCGTTGGGATTCTCCAGAAAATAATTGACATATATTCTTCCGGATTCCTTTATTTTATCTATTCCCGTATGTTCTTCGCTCTGAACAACCATCTGCAGTTTTTCTGCAAGCTCATCCAATATGTCAACGATTACATGCCACAACAGGTGCTCCAGATCCCGAAAATAATTATACAGGGTTGCATAGGAATACCCTGCTAAATCGGCAATTTTTCGTACGCTGAGCTCTTTAATATCCTCCTGTTTCATCAATGTTTTTGCAGCATCAATGAAATACTTCATCATACGTTGTTTTTGCAATTCCTTCTTATCCATAGAAATCCTCTTATTCAGTAAACTCATTTGCAAATGCTTCGATTGCTTTGATATCCAGGCAATCCTTACTTTCGTTTATTTTCTCGATCTTTCTGATCATCATTTTAAACAAAAAATTCATTTTATTGAAATCATATATGTAGCCGAAATACCCGAGAGTTTTTGCTTTCTGAACCAGTTTTTCAGGGAAAGATGCTTTTAGTTGCTGTTCAAATTGGTCTTTGCTGCCACAGCAAAGGAATAAGCCCATTATCTTCGTCAGTAATGTATCGATGTTTCCATTAGCGAAATCGATCACTTGCTTTTGGAGCTTCCCCATGTAGATGGATCCGCCCAGTAAAACACAATCATAATCGTTGATATTTGCCTTCTCTCCTTTTGAGAGATTGACTGTCGTACTGTTTTTTATCAAGCCCTTCAGCTTGAGTGCAGCTTTCTCTGTACAGCCGTATTTGCTTCCAAACGCAATTAATACCTTCATTTTTACCCCTCCAATTAACATTGTTTATTCTATTAACAGTGTTAATTATATGTGAGTCGGTTGTTTTTGTCAATCCCTAATCAAAAAGTCTATGTTAAAATCATAGGCATTATCCGGTGGAACATAGCTCTCATTTTTTTGAAAACCAATGTCAGCATTACTTGATTCTGAACCAATTATAACCATGTCATCGGTTATATAGCCCTTATTCCAGCCGAGTAATCTGACATAGAAATCTCTTTATCGAATATGATAGATGCTAAATTATACATATTCTTCTCCATTCTTATGAAGTGCTTCATTATTTTCACCCTCCTGTTTTCTCGAGCCGCTGCTTTTCTGCGGTACTTGGCCGGTTTCAGTAATTTTCGGCTGAATCTCCAGGTAAGAAGTCAATTATTCCGTTTACGATATGTACTACAAAGGAATAACCTCGCTGATATGTACTCCAAAACTAAAAACCAATAGCTAAAAAACACAAGCCCTCCAGCTGTGAAAAACCGTTTTTTACGTAAAATCGATATGAAGGGTACTCCTTTTCAGTGGCAAGCATTATTGCGTGAACATTTATCAGAATAAGCTGCTCCTTAATCTTTTCTATAAACATTGACCCTATGCCTTGACCCCGCAGACTACTATTTCTCCGCAAATTGACTCTGCTATTGAAGACTCCGGTATAGTAAGAAAAAACTATTTACCTGCTTGTAAGATAAGCTCATTATATACCTGAGCTTTTACGCTATCTAATACTCTTCTTTTCTGAATAACGCTTATCATATTATTTGAGTATTTTTCCAAATATGCTTCATCAAGATCAGTCTTTAAAATTTCTCGAATATTCTCAACATATTCTTCCGTTCTTGATGGTTCTGTTCCATCTGCCAAACCAATAATTTTATCAAGTGAAGTCATACCAACACCACCTGCTTGATGATAAGAAATTGCCTGCAATATATCCGGATCAGATATCCCATAATCTCTTTGCGCTATATAGGCGCTAACTTGCGGATGCAGCATACTGCGGGGTTCTGAAAGTTCAACCTCTGTTAGTGTTATTCCTGCTTGAATTGCAGCATCAATCATTTCTTCATCATCAAGATCTTTTGCGCAATCATGTAACAAGCCGGCAAGATAAGCCTTTTCCTCATCGAGATTAAATCTTCGTGCTAATTCTTTAGCAATATCAGCAACTATAATGCTATGGGCATACCGTTTCTCATTCACTTTTCCTTTAAGCTGACACTGTATTTTTTCAACCGAGTATTCCATATTCCACCTGCCGTTTATATTAGTCGTTTCAATTTTTCGTTTTAAAAAAATGCTTATCTCTGCAACTTCGAACTCCAAACATTCCCTCGCAGGACTTGATGTCATAAAGATAAAAAATATTAGGTGTCTTTTCTGGGTTTAGCGAACTTCATCCTGCAAAATGAATACCCCAAACTTGATGGTTTTATAGTAATTTCTTTTAGCTCATCAACCGTTTCTTTTATTGATAGATTTGTTATATCAACGAATGGAAAAGGATACTCATCATATATTGTTCTTGTGTTCCTGATGGCTCCGTCAATTCTTGCCTCATCCCGATTATCACATTTCATTCGCTTAATGTTCTCGTCCAGATCACATGTCAGTATGATAGGCATAAAATCGAACTCTGCTTTCAGCTCCCTTAATGCAGCCATTATTTTGATAAAGTTTGATTTTCTATGCCCATGAAATCCATATGCCCATACTATATATTTATATTGCGGGCTTTCCAAATATTTCGAAAGCATATACTGCATAATTTGTTTACTCAAAGATATCCCCTCAGGCTCTAGGTTAAATCTATACCGGTCTCTTTTGAAATGATTGCGGCCAGTTTCACCATACGCCCGGGACTCGGGATACCCCTGATTCTATTTCAATTCATTATCCAAAAACACTTTTGAACCAGTTGCGCCCCTTTGCCCTTGATATTTACCGTTATATGGGTTTAATGCAGCATTGTCCATTTTAGCAAAAACAAGCTGACCTATTCTACGACCTGCTTTTAATTCTATTGCGCAACGGTTGGCATTATATAGTTCAAGAGTAATTTCGCCACAGAATCCAGGATCTACCCATCCAGCATTTTGAATAAACAGCCCCATTCTTCCTAATGAGCTTCTGCCTTCAACAAATGCAGTTAAATCATCTGGCAAGTCAAAATACTCCATAGTGGTAGCCAGAACAAACTGTCCCGGAAGTAAAACATAAGTATCAGTTTTTATCGTTTTATACTTTATTTCATTTTCCAATGTAATGATACCCGTATGTGAATCTTCTACGATACTAAAGGTATCACCAAGTCTAATATCCACGCTGGCAGGCTGTATTTGATTTTGCTCTAATGGTGCAATTTTAAGCACTCCATTATTCAGCAATGTAATAATCGTTTTGTCAGATAATATCATTTTTCACTCCTGAACTGTAAAATTAATCCCGTTAGTCTATCAAATCTACGCACCAGATGTGATGGGCTAATGGGACAAGGGACCTGTCCCCTCTGTCCCGTAAGCGTTCGCCTCCTGTTGGAGACTGAGGTTGAGCAGTGAATCGATATCGTTCTTAAATGCTTTCTTTCGGTCATCACTGTAACCCAACAATATATGTGGATTATTCTTCGCATACTGCATCAGCGCTGAAGTGATACTTTCTTCGCGTTTCATTCCGACATTATGTGTCTGCTTATTTTTTGTATGAAGAATCAATTCATTGGTCGTCCCCACCTTTATGCCATTAACCCTATGGGTAACCTTATTCAAATAGGCCCATAAAATATTTTCATTTTTGACAATGCCAGGGCTGGTATTGTTGAGATAGAAGGTATAGCTCTTTCCAATTCTTAGTGTCTCAAATTCTACTGCATTTTGATATTCCGATTCGAGTTCTTCAGTACTAATGGTACCTTCATTTTCTTTGATGAATTTATTAACTTGTGACATATTCGATCCCGTTAAGCCCCTTATAAGAAATACCGCCATGATGACGAAGAGGATACCACCTGTTGCCAACAGAGCAAAAAAGGTAGAATTCTCGAATAGTCCCACGCGCTCAGGCTCCAATACATAAGAAAGGGCCATTTTATTAACCTCTTCCGAGTCAAGGAAGCCTGTTTCTTCAAACCACTCATAATAAAACCCACTGAGCTCTGGCTCCATTTTTTGAATAGTGCCTTTAACATGCATGGTGTTCACAATCTCGTCGGCTGCCCCGGTTATGTAATCATAGGTCTCATCAGCGATCTGACTGGCCTTACCAGTATCGACCCGTTCCACGCCTAACCCCATATACTCAGACTCGCCAATAGGTATAATATAGTATTCTTTTTGTGTAGAAGTAGCACCGGATGCTCTTTCTTCTGTGTACTCGGCAAAAACGTCGATGATAAAGCCAATATCCGCTTCTACATAAGCCCCGTCCAATTCATCCACAGATAGTGAATATAAGTCTTGAGGCCCTTGAATGAATTTCATAAGACTTGTTCCTACCACAGCCAGAAGCAAAAGAATAATAATTCCAAAAACGATGGTAATTGTTCGAATTCTTTTCATGGAGGCCTTTTTCAATTCGTCAAACATTTCCCTATTCCTTCCTACGATTCTTTTTTCGGCTGTCATCAGGTTACCATATTATAGGATTGCTTGCAAATACAAAATCATCACACCCGTAATTCCGGCTACCTTAAGGTCATATAACAGTCTTGCCGTCTTGTTCCAGTACTTCTTCCTAAAATTGATGATAGTTGATAGGAATAAAAAGGGTGGGACGGTGTGGCAGCAACGACCCTTTAGCATGCCCAATGCGTGAAAGTATTGTTATAAGACGTTGGGTGACTATTAACTAAAGAACACTATAACATTCTCCACTAACCAGTCAATACTCAAACTTCTGTATTTATATACTTCATTTCTAGTTCATCAAATTCTTCCCTAGTCATTCCAAAGAATATTTCATCATGATACTTTCCACCTGTATATGTGTTGCGCCGTATACGCCCTTCAATTTTAAAACCTAATGAGGTATGTAGCTTTATAGAAGCTTCATTCAAGTCAATAGTTACAGAATTTGCTTTCTGATACCGTAATTCGTAGAACCCGTGCCTAAGTAGAATTCTAAATGCATCTTTTGCATATCCATTTCGCCTATATGGTCGAAAAACTCTAATAGTAAAGCTAAAAGTTCCTGCCTGTTCGTTCCTGGAATGTATATTTGCTGTTCCTACAAAATCACCATTCATATTTTCAATAGCAAACATATATTTGTCTTCTTTTCCTTTGTTTTCGACCCATTCTCTTATTTCTTCTAAAGGCTTAATAGGATGAATACATGCATTAAAAGCCCTATCTGCTTCGCTATCAGTTTGCTCATCAAAAATAGCCTGACTATCTGCAATTTTTAATGGCCTTAGCTTAACCATATCACCTTTCCAAAAATAAAAAAGATTGTTTTCGCATTCATTCATAATATAAATCCTCTCTACATATCACTGCTTTGATCTTTCTTAATATGGAACACCATGCACATCATTAACACCCTATGTCTTATAACGGTTTGCATGCCCGACGCCGCTGAACCGGACCCGCAGAGCCTTTCTTCTCTGGCGGTGCTTGCATCCGGTGAAGCGGTGTGGTGCGCATGCTACAGAGCCTTTCTTATCGCACCCTTGTGGGCATGCGTTGTTAGAAGATGGGTTGTGCCCCGCAAAGCCAAAGCTGCCACGGATGGCAGCTCTCACATTACTCATCTTTCCACATTCTGATAAATTGTTCTATATCTAACCCTGCTTGACGAATAATTGCTCTTAATAAACCACGATCTAATTCTTCATCCGAATGAACTGGAATAACAAAAATATGATTATTGAATTTACTTAACATGACATGATGGCTGCCTTTGATGCGTTTCTCCTCACAACCGTATTTAAGAAAGAACTTTATAAGGTCTTTCCCTTTTATTACTGGTAATTTTTCAGCCATTAACCCACTTCCACCTCAACCTGGTTTACACCAATGAACTTAATATTATCAATTGGTGTTTTTTTCTCTTCTTCAAGTGTTTCTAAATACACCTCTATTGCCTCTTTAACACGATGGAAAATATCATCAAGCTGTTTAGCCTGTGTAAATACTCCCGGCAACTCCGGAACAGAAGCAATGTAATAACCATCTATACCCTGAGTTATAACAAATGAATAATTCTTTCTCAAAATAAATCATCTCCGTATTAATCTTGTTATCTCTATTTTACCATAAACTGTTCTTATTACCCACTAAAATAATCCGCGCATGGATGCGTGGCAATGGCACAACCTTTCTTCTAACGTTTTGCATTTGCGACGCCCATCCGTTTACAGGAAGCCGCTTATACCCGGGCACCCATGGGTGGGATAATGCGGCGATCGACTCGGTTAGCGGACGGGTGTGGGCAGTATGGTTCTACTTTTTAATACTATGTATTTCTGCTTCACCCAATATTTCTTGAACTTCCTTAAATGTCATACCGACTGATATTTCATATCCATCATAAATAGAACCACTATTCTACGAACCAGATTTAGCGGGCTACCAGCGCACGGCTTTGTATTGCCTAATTATAGTGTTATTATGCGCTGTATGCAATCTGATGTTTTAGGCTAATACGCCGCAAGATGCGGCGTATCATCGCTCTTTAAGATATACCAGCTTGTCTTTTATCTCTTTCATTATTGGTACTGATTGTGAAGCAGCAATCCCATGATGTACTTCATTCAGGCGGTTCAGTAATAGAGAGTGTCATGATTTTTTCGCCAGATACAAAACGATGTTATCATAAATTTTTATTTTATTATCAGAGCTTAAAATAGCCTCTCTGATACTCTCATAAAACTTTGTTTTGTATGGCTCTTGCAACGTTATATGGTCGGCATGAGTACCTATTAACGATACGTAGTCGTCCGCGTTATATTCTCTGGTTTTATGATATTGACGACATTCAAGCTCGGTAAACCCATACTTTCCGCGCACATCATAATCCAGTTTGCATGTGTAATTTATTTCCGGACGAAAATATTGGGAGTATATTTCCTGTATTTTTGAATATAAAGGTTCGTCAGTATAGCCACCACCAGGTCGCATATCTGGTCGCGTTACAAGCATCGCAAACGTTCCGTTTTTCTTCAATATGTTGTACGCTTTTGGGTATCCAATTTTCTCCGGTATCCATTGAAAAGCTGCAGCTGAATACACCAAATCAAATCGATCGTTTCCAAAATCATACGTTTCAAAATCGGCATTTACTATTTGAAAGTTATCGTAAGAACTGAACTTATTTTTTGTGAAATCCACAAAATTTTCACCCAATTCAATCGCTAAGTACAAACAGCCTGTCTTTAGGATAGGTTCAGTAGCCTGACCTGTTCCAGGGCCGATTTCAAGAGCGTTCTTACTGGAATCAATCTTTGCGTATTCAATAAGGTCAGAAAAAAGCTCATTGCAATAACGCGGTCTCCATTTATCAAATTCATCAGGAATGCTGTCAAATATTTTTCTAAAATCCATAATAATGCCCTCCAGATATATAACTTCGGGGGCAACAGGACGTTGCCCCCTTGGATTTTTCTCAATAACACAAAAACTTCGTAGTATGCCTGTTACAAAAGGAGAAAACCATTGGATCGATCGAAAGATGTCAGCAACTGATTTATGTAAATCTATATGCACACGAGGCCGCCAATCAACAGTCTTATTATCACTCCAGTGATTGTAACCTGTTCTGCTTCTTCAAAATCCAAGTCAATTACTTCTATTTTCTTAATACTCTTCAGTTCACATTCTTCGAACATAAAAATGCATTAACTGATAAATAACTTAACTTTATATTATTCTACTAAGTACATGTAAACAATTTACACGGTATGGATAAAAAAACATCATTATTAACCTGAAAGCCAATTTTCTCGTAGTAGCTTGATATTTTTTCTGTTGTTTGAACTAACCATTCCGAGTTTGGAAAATGTTCAATACAGCGTCTTATTAATTCTTTGCCAATTCCCTTGTTTTGAAATTCCGGTAAAACAAGCAAGTCATAAATTATAGACCTAAACATTTTGTCACTCAATACCCGCACTGCCCCAATCAAGCGTTCATTTTGCCATGCCGAGATAACAAGAGTGGAATTTAAAAACGGAATGTTGTATTTTTTTATCATATCTAAAGTTTCTGAGCCATCTGACCAACCCACAGACATGAATAATCCATGTAATTGTTCAGACGGCAAATCCTTTATCATGTCATTATATACAATCTTCATACTTTTCCAACCCTCCGTTCCTTCGGTTGATAAAGATTTAAGTTAACGCTTTCATACATGTATGAAATAATCATGACCTTCAAGCCTTACCTAAGTTAAGCCGCGCGTAATATTTTATCTTTATCGATTTCCATTTTCCCGCTCATACTCATTTGTCGTCTTTTCCCCCAATATAATCAAAAATCTCAAAGCTGCAATAACCGTTATAGCCAATACGTTTATATGCGTTTACAGCGCCTTCAGATGCAGTTAAT
>CAYVFB010000068.1:0-18705 GCA_964450305.1 uncultured Ruminiclostridium sp. | reverse complement strand
TGCGGTTGGCCATGCGAATACCATATCAGCTCCAAGATGCTTGCTGTTCATTGCAATATACGCTCCTCCGTATGCCTTGCGCACGATGATGTTGATCTTTGGCACCGTTGCTTCGGAGAAGGCAAACAACAGCTTTGCCCCGTGACGGATAATGCCGCTGTGTTCCTGTTTGACGCCGGGAAGATAACCCGGAACATCGGTAAAGGTAACCACCGGAATGTTGAATGCGTCACAGAAACGGACAAAACGAGCGCCTTTGTCGGAGGAATCTACATCGAGAACACCGGCATTCACCTGGGGCTGGTTGGCGATAATACCCACCGACCTTCCGTTAACCCGGCCAAAGCCTGTAATGATGTTCTTTGCAAAGCCCTCAAGCACCTCCAGGAAATCCCCGTTGTCGATAACGGCAGTGATAACCTGCTTCATATCATAAGGCTTGTTGGGCTCGTCAGGAATAATGGTGTTCAGTTCAGCTGCCATACGATTCACATCATCATTGGCATCCATTAATTCGCTGTCTGAAAGATTGTTATCAGGCAGAAAGCTTAAAAGCCTTTTTATATCCCGCATGCAGTCTTCTTCGGAAGCACTTCTGAAATGAGCAACCCCGCTGACGGAATTATGGGTAGCTGCCCCGCCCAACTGATCAAAGGAAACATCTTCCCCGGTAACCGCCTTGATCACCTGTGGGCCGGTGATAAACATCTGGCTGGTTTTATCCACCATAAACACAAAGTCGGTGATGGCCGGAGAATAGACCGCACCGCCTGCACAAGGCCCCATGATCACGGATATTTGAGGAATAACGCCTGATGCAATGGTGTTTCTGCGGAAAATTTCACCGAAACCGCTTAATGCGTCGATGCCCTCTTCAATCCGGGCTCCGCCTGAATCATTGATGCTGATGAAGGGCGCACCCATCTTCATCGCCATATCCATCACTTTCGTGATCTTTGCTGCATGCATTTCCCCCAAAGACCCGCCGATCACAGTAAAATCCTGGGAGGACACACAAACAAGACGTCCGTTCACAGTACCATAGCCTGTAACAACACCGTCACCGGGAACCTTTTTCTGCTGCATGCCAAATTCAATGCTCCGGGTTTCAACAAACGCATCCATCTCAACAAAGCTATTGGGATCCATCAGCATTTGAACTCTTTCCCGGGCAGTATTCTTGCCGGAATCATGCTGCTTCTTTATGCGATCCTCGCCGCCCCCGAGGGCGACTTTTTGCTTTCTGGCGTTCATGTCGTTGATTTTGTCGATTGTAACCATCTTCCCCCACCTCGTTTGTAATTGAATTTTCACTTAAAATAAATTAAGTAAGCTTCGTACTAAATAAAATGATATTCAAAAACCATAATACTGCTATTTTATACTAAGTAGATTGCAATTATTAAGAATTATAACGCACCTGGCGGGTCTTTGCAATAATCTTGTAAAGATTTTGCTAAAAAATTAACAATCAAAGGTGATCAAGTCGGAAAGAACTGACTTATTTCAGCTTTTCAATGTAAACTAGGATGGGCGGGCAGTTGGGCAGGTTCACGAAACGATTCACCATCACCGCTGCTTTCTGCGGGTCCATCAATGGAAGCTGCTCCAGAAGGTAGTCCCTCTCACTAAAGCCAGAATCACCTCCGTGGTAAATAACAAGTATGATGAGCCCGTGAACCATCAATAAATCAAAAGCCGACAGAACTGCCTGCATGGTGGTTTCACCCCTTGTGCACAGGGAATGATCCCCTCCCGGTCTGTAACCAAGATTGAATAAAACCAATCGGACCGACTCGCTGACATATTGCTTCATTTTTTCATGACCATCACGGATCAAAACACACCTGTCCAACAGACCTTTCTCTTTCAGTTTTTTTTCGGTTTCTTCAAGAGCTTCAGATTGAATGTCGAAAGCATATACTTTTCCTGAACTACCTGCCAATTCTGCCAAAAAAACCGTATCATGGCCGTTGCCCATGGTTGCGTCCACAACGGTGTCCCCCGCTTGCACAATGCCCCTTGCAAAATCATGTGATTGGCTTAACGCTTGTTTTAAGTTCATTGCTTCCCCCTCAGGTTTCTCTCGCACACTGTAAAATCGATGAATCACAGCCGGGATTTTTCACCACCTCGTTATTTTCTCATATTTTTTCAGATAAAACCATCATTTTTCATATAACCTAAGTTTCGTCCCATAAGCAGCTTCACAACGAATAAAACAAAAAGGACATCAGTTTTTGTCTGAAGTCCTCTTTATAGATATCCTCCTGCTTGTATATATCACACCAATGGATTATTTTCTATCTTTAACTAACCTTTGCTTCGAGCCTGAGTTTATCGGCAATCATCGCAATAAATTCGGAATTGGTTGGCTTACCCTTCTTTGTATTGATGGTGTAGCCGAACAGGTCATGGATGGTCTCTACCTGTCCCCTGGTCCAGGCCACTTCAATTGCATGGCGAATCGCCCTCTCAACACGGCTTGGTGTTGTCTTGTATCTTCTTGCCAGCTCAGGATAGAGCCTTTTCGTAACTGAACTAATTAATTCCATATCATCGATAACCAGAAGAACTGCGTCTCGCATATACTGGTACCCTTTAATGTGTGCCGGAACGCCAACATCCCGCATGATTTGCGTAATGCGGCCTTCCATGCTGAATGGCTTGGCCATTTGTGCCTTTGGGACGGATTTCGGTGCTTCTGAACGGCTGATGATGACTTCTCCTTTTCTAAGTTGTCGAATTCTTTCAACCAGAATTTCAAAATCGAAAGGTTTCACAATATAGTATTCCGCACCAAGGCTGACCGCTTGTTGTGTGATTTTGTCCTGCCCGACGGCTGATAGAACGATAAACATGGGCTTTTGTGATGCCGGAACTCTGTAATAATGTTCAAGAACCGCTAATCCGTCCACATGAGGCATAATAATGTCCAGAATAACAATATCTGGCTGCAAATCATCAATGAGATTAATTGCCTCCAGTCCGTCTTCCGCCCTGCCAACAATGTCGATATCATCGCTGTTTGCCAGGTAGTCACAAACTATTTCGCCGAACTCAACGTTGTCATCAGCAACCAATATGCGAATAGGATCTATCACGAATAAAACCTCCTTTAAAAGATTATGATAGACCCATTATATTTCCATTTATTCCACGTTGCAAGTTATTTTTCCACGATTCCATTATGTTTACTTGAAATATGCTCACATTCCAGTTTTATAGACAGATTCAGTTCCATTTTTCTCAGGAAATAAACAACAAACATCCATGGTATGATCATTCATTCAGTTGCGGCTATTGCACAAAAACATTGATTCCGCTCAGGGCTGAAACAACCTCTATCTCAAATTTCTGAGCCGCTGTGTCATAATTGTCTGAAATTAAGTAATCACCCTGTTCAATCATGTTCATATAATGAACATCCAGATTGGTCATAATTTTTCCCTGTTTTATCTTCAGGCCTGAACCCTTCGGGATATAGATATCAAGGTTGGCGGCCCCGGACAAGAGATTCATGCGGGTAATCTCCTGCTTCTGACCGAAGCGGATCTTCAGATCACCAACCCCAAGTGCCAGATGGATTTGTTCAACCGGTATTTCTTCAAGGTTGAGTGAGCCATCTACAACGCCAAGGTTGGCTTCGATATCCCACTTGATTTCGGGGTTCAGGTCAAGTTTAAAATCCTGCCTCGTACTGTTGTCGCTCTGCTCGTTACTGTATTCCAAAACAGTTTGCGTGCCTTGTATAAAACGCTGTTTAAGCCCTGGGATGTTTGAATCCAGCTTTGCAAGTGCATCACTTGCCTTGGCGTTTAGATCTATTTTTGCTGTACCAAGCTGCAGGATAAGCCTGCCAGTTTCGGTTCCCTGTGTAAGCAGAATTTCTTTCTCCGGGGCTGTTCTTTGTATTTGCTCTAAAGGACCCATATCAATTTGAATTTTTTCTTCCAAATCGAGCAGCCTTGCAGGTTCATTCCGCTTATAAATACCAAACCCGATAAAAACCAAAAAGGTCAGAATCCAGATCCCGGATACCAGCTTTCTCCTTTGCCCCAGCAGAACAGATGCCCCTGCGGCGACCAGGATAACCGGCCACAACGTTTTTAACGCTGCGGCCCAGTTTATCGAAAGGATCCCCGCCTGCCGGATGATCCATGCTATCCCGATCAAAATCAGAATAAGCCCAAGCGTATGCCCCTTCTTCATTCCCTGCGCCTCCAGTTATTAAATACCATTAAGGCGCCAACCACGACAAGAACCACAGGAATGGCATATTTCCAGTCTATCCAGGAGAACAGAAGCTTGGCCAGGGCAATGACACCGATCAGGATCAACGCCACGCCGATGACCATTTTCGTGCTTTCAGGGTTGGCTGCCTTCGGAGGAGGATTTTCACCGGTTTCACGGTACATTTGATCCTTGAACACAGCCTCTTCGGTGGGAATCACCAGAACGCATACGATATACGCTATGAGGCCGGGAATAAACCCCGTAACCACAATTGCCACCGCTGCCAGAAACCTCAGAAGCCCCTTCTCGACCTGAGCATAATCGGAGAGCCCTCCGCAAACCCCGCCGAAAACCCTGTCCCGGGTGCTGCGGTATAGTCTTTTTTCCATAATATCACCTCATCAACTTTTGTCTTTCTATCTACAACTACGAACAGGGTAAAAATTTGTCTGAAAAAACTTACCTGTTTGATGTGAATGAAAATCAACTCATACAAGCCCGGGACATGGTTTAAATGGACAAGTTCCTCTGCCATCAGGAATAGCCTTTTACAAAGGAAAGATAACAGGTTTAATGCGTTTCCTCCCATTGCATGATCCTGGCTGCAATTTCAGCAAATACCGGCGCTGCCGACGTGCCCCCTCCTGTTCCATCCTCAACAAAAACACACATGGCATAGCGCGGCTCCACATAGGGGAAATAGCCGGTAAACCAGGCATGCAGAATCCTTCTGTCACCTTCGAAAAGGCCGGTTTCAGCGCTGCCGGTTTTTCCCGCTGCGCCGCCGTATCCACCAATATCCGCCCTCTGGCCTGTTCCGTTCTCCACTGTTGCTTCCATCATCTCCATCAGGGCCGCGGCCGTTTCCCTGGAGATCACCCGCTGCCACTGCCTTGTTTTTAAGTCGCGGACGATCTCACCCTGGCGGTTTACGATGCAGTCCACGATATTAAAGGTATTCCGGATACCACCATTGGCAATGATTGCAGCCATTCCCGCCGCCTGAATCGGTGTCACAAGTATTTTACCCTGTCCCATGGCCAGGTTCGCCACATTTCCATCCCCCTCAAACTCTGTCAGTTGGGGAAGCACCCCCTCATATTCAGGAATATTCTGGAGATTCAGGCCCGTTACAGCACCGAGACCAAAATCTCTTGCGGTTTGAAGCATTGTTTCGGCTCCAAGCCCTATGCCCATCTGGATGAAATAGCCATTGCAGGACTGCGCGAAACCATCTTTCAGATCAACCAAACCGTGCCCGCCCGTTTCAAAACTCCAGCATTGAAAAACCTGTTCTCCTACCGTAGAGAAACCGGGACAATCATAGGTGATGTCAGGGTTATAATGTTGTTCAAGCGCTGCTGCCGTGGAAATAATTTTAAAGATTGAACCTGGGGTGTACCCTGCTATCGCCCGGTTGAACAAAGGTTGGGTTTCATCCTTCAGGTATTGGGAGATGTCGGCAGGGTTAAAACCAGGCTTGCTGGCAAGCACCAATACGTCTCCTGTGAGTATGTCAATCATCACCACAGCACCGGAGGCTATCATGTTGTCCATGACTTCCTCCGCAAGCTTCTGCATGTGAAAGTCCAGTGTCAGTTTCACGCTTAAGGGGCTGTCAGCCTGCGTTTTTCTGATCTGATAGCCGTAATCCTGAAGATATTCATCCTGCGCATCCGTGGTTGCCAGGGCATAAACGCTGTTGCCCGAGGACAGGACATCCTGATAGGCCTTTTCTATACCGGCAAGCCCCTGAGAACAGCTGCCATCGGTATATCCTATCAAATGGGCACCCGGCATGTTGGCTTCCATTCTTTTTCGCCGCTCTACGATGGATATACCGGGTACAGGATTATCTGCAAATATCTGAGCGTTTTGCGCAGATACCGGATAAATCCGTGGGGCAGCATTAAATATTGAAAAATTAATGAATTCCTCCGCTTCCACCCCCAGCAAAGCGGCGATATACTCACGTGTCTGCTGATCCTTTGGGAACACCGCCGGCTGCAGCACGGCAACAAACTCGGTACTCCTGCCTGTGAAGGATATCATGTTCCGATCCAGGATCTCTCCTCTTTCCTGATAAATTTCGGTCATTTTGCTTCGCTGCCTGAAAGCCGAAGCCGAGTAAGTGTCATGTTGAAGGATCTGTATTTTGTAAAGCTTATATACCATTAAACCCATTGCAACAGTAAGCACGAACAGCAGCAGCCGAATCCGTCCTTTTTTCATGAGAACACCCCTCCTCTTTTCCTGGGAGAACCTTCGGAAAGGAATGGTACATCCTGTTCACAGGAATGGGGTTCCCTTCCGGTCCTACTCCAGGGTTGGGTTCCTTATGATTATCCCGGAAATCGGTATTGCTTATACTTAAAATCCTTTAAAAGATGCAAAAAAGGGATTCAACAAGAATCCCCTCTTTCATTCTCTCTTCATTTATCTCTCGGTTAGCTTTGGGAGATTCACTCATACACCGGAAAACAAAACGCCCTGATATTTCTTCTCAGGTGTTCCAATACAGTTGAGCCTTTTGAATATCCAACTGAATTTGATGGATCAGATCTTCACGGGTTTCAAACTTTCGTTCGTTGCGCAGCTTTTTCAGAAAGAAAACCTCGATGTCCTGCCCGTAAAGCTCACCCTCAAAGCCCATCATATGGGTTTCCAGCGTCACCTCATGCTCCTGCTTCACCGTGGGGCATCGCCCAACATTGGTCACACTGTTGTACCATTTTCCCTGATACAGGGTTCTGGTGATGTACACCCCAATGGCCGGCATGACCAGATAACGCTCAGGCAGCATGTTAGCCGTCGGAAAGCCAAGGGTTCTTCCCACCTGCTTACCGGTGATCACTTTTCCCGGAACCGAGAAATGCCTGCCCAAAAGCTCAAAAACCTTTTCCATTCTGCCTTTGAGAATATACTGACGGATGATCGTACTGGATACAATCTCTTCGCGCACCTTTACCGGAGGAATGACGATGACATTGAAGCCAAGCCGGGCACCCATCCTTTTCAAAAGCTCGGCGTCGCCTCTTCCCATATAGCCAAAGCGGTAGTTGAAACCTGCTACCACCAGCTTCACCCGCATTTTTTCAACCAGAACCCTTTCAACAAAAGCTTCCGGTTCCATCCTGGAGAACTCCTCATCGAAATCCTGAAAATAAAGGCTGCCAATACCGGTTCTTTCAAGCACATGGGCTTTATGCTCCACGGTCATAATCAATGGGGTGAAAAGCTTTTTCCGGAGGATATGTCCGGGATGCATCTTAAAGGTATAGACAACCGAGTGCAGTTCATTGAGCTGGCATTCGCTCAGCAATGTATTGATCAAAGCCATATGCCCTCGATGCAGGCCATCAAATTTACCCAGACCGACACCACAATTTTTCCCCTCCGGGGGTGTAAACTCATTCTCAAAGATAATCACAATTATCCCTTCCTTATCAAACAAAAAAAACCATCCATTGGGGAGAAGCAGGGACTTCATTCGCTGCGAAGGAAGCAAAGCAGAGCCCCGGTTTCCTGCTAATTAATAAAAAGCTTATATGCTCTCATCATTTTTTGATCGTTGGCAGTAAACAGCGTTCCCAGGCCAATGAAAGAGCCCTGTTTGTCATACACGCGTGCTGTCTCTCCGGTAACCTGAAAGGCCTCAGCATTGATCTCTGCCCCGTTGATAAAACGAACCAGCTGCGGATCGTCCGCAAAAACTGCCGGATACCGGGTGAAAACAGTATCTGCGGGAAGCAGCAACGACGCAAGTGTTCCTTCTTCGCTGCAGCTTTTTATTTTTTCCAGGGTATGTGCATTTTCAATGAAAAAAGGCCCCACTCTTGTCCGTACCAAAAAGGACATGTAGGCCCCACAACCCAATTTTTCACCGATATCTGAGCAAAGCGTGCGGATATATGTGCCTTTGGAGCAGGTCACATCAAAGCGAACCACCGGATGCTCCTGTTCTAACTGCGCGCTGAGCGTGTGCAACCGGGTAATGGTGACCTTCCGGGTTTTCCGTGCAACCTCTTCTCCCCGCCTGGCAAGCTCATATAAACGCTTTCCGTTCACTTTGACGGCTGAAAACATGGGAGGGAGCTGTTCATATTCACCAATAAAAGCGTTCAGCGCGGCTTGCAGCTTGTCCGCATGAAGGCTTACCGCCGTCTGCCGAAGAATATCTCCCTCACCGTCCTGGGTGTCGGTGGTGATGCCCAGAACCATTTCAGCCCGATAGGCCTTATCAAATTCCTGGAACCAGTCGATGGTTTTGGCCGCTTTCCCGATACAAACGGGCAAGAGCCCCACAGCAGCCGGATCAAGCGTTCCCGCATGGCCAATCCTCTTCACGCCGAAAACCCCCCGAAGCCAGGAAACCACATCAAAGGATGTCATGCCCGGGGGCTTCAGCACCAATAAAATTCCGTTCATTTAAATTACCTTTTCAATTTCTGCAAGCAGCCTGTCCCGGATCTCGTCCAGTTTCCCATCCATGGAAAAACCCGCTGCCCGTTTGTGCCCACCACCTGAAAAAAGGTTTGCGATCCGTGCCACATCCACATATTCATTAGCGCGAAGGCTTCCTTTGTAATGGCCGGGTTTCTCTTCCCGCAAAAACAGCGAAACCTCAACCCCTTCAAGGTTTCTTCCTACATTCACAAGCCCTTCGAAATCATCGGACTGGGCGTTTACAGGTTGAATGTCATCATGATTAATCCATGAAAAGGCTGTTTTTCCATTATGAAACAATGTCAGGTTATCCAACGTTTTTTTCATCAGGGACATCTTGGAATGGGAAACAACCTCGAAAACCTTTTTGGAAATATCAGCAAAGGGAATTTCCTTCTTTAAAAGCTTTGCTGCAATCAGATGGCTTTCCGGCCTGGTATTGCTGTAGCGAAAACCACCCGTGTCCGTCGTGATGGCAGTATACAGGCATATAGCCATATCACGGCTGATGGGAACCTGCAGCGCAGTAGCCAGAAAATAAACCATCTCCCCAACAGCTGCAGCCTTTGTGTCAATCCATAAACCGTCGGCCTCCATATTGTTGGTGGTGTGGTGATCAATGGTGATCTTATGCCTGGCATTTGTGTAAAGCTGTGCCCGTTTCCCCAACCTGTGCATGTCACTGGTGTCCAGGCAAATGGCCAGATCAAAGTTATGTTCGAAGTCTTTGCCAATATGTTGCTGTCCCGGCAGGAAATCCAGCATTTTGGGCACGGCTTCCTCAAGAAAGACGACCACTTTTTTGCCCATATGCTTAAGCGTAAGAGCCATCGCCAGTGATGACCCCAATGCGTCACCATCTGCCGAAGTATGTGTCACAACGGCGACTGAACCTGCCTGCCTGATTAATTCCAAAAGCTGTTCCAAAAACTCAATCCTTTCAAACTATTCATTCCCGGGGTTCATGGTCTTGTCGATCAAATTGCTGATATGCATGCCATACTCGATGGAATCATCCAAAACAAACAGGATTTCAGGAGTATAACGCAGCTGAATGCGTTGGCCGATTTCACGCCGTACAAAGCCCGCGGCGTGCTTCAGCGCCTGTAGTGCATCCTTCTTCTGTTGGTCATTTCCATAAACACTGACGAAAACCTTCGCGTAGCGAAGATCCTTCGTAACGCGTACTGCCGTAATTGAAACCAGCTCCGGAAGCCTGGGATCCTTAATGGTGTTGGAGATGAGATCTGCAATCTCCTTTTTCATTTCACCCGCTATCCGATCTGTTCTATCCAAACTATCACCAGCTTTCGTTTATGTTCTCTGTACTTCTTCCATGCGGAACGATTCTATGACGTCCCCTTCCTTAATATCGTTAAACTTATCGATTAATATACCACACTCATAGCCTGCGGCCACTTCACGCACATCATCCTTAAAGCGCTTCAGCGAAGCCAGCTTGCCTTCATAGACCACAATACCATTGCGCACGACGCGTACCTCGGAGTTGCGCAGCACTTTGCCGTCGGTGACATACCCTCCGCCGATGGTGCCAACACTGGAGGCCTTGAAGGTTTGCCTGATCTCGATATGACCATCGACAACCTCTTTGAAGGTTGGTGCCAGCATGCCCTTCATGGCTTTTTCGATATCCTCTATGGCATTGTAGATAATCCTGTACAAGCGGATGTCCACGCCCTCGCTCTGTGCTGCCTCGGTAACATTTGCAGGCGGCCTGACATTAAACCCGATGATAATGGCATTGGAAACGCTGGCCAGGGTAACGTCGGCTTCATTAATGGCACCAACGCCGCCATGGATAACCTGTACCTTCACTTCATCGTTGCTCAGCTTTTCAACAGACTGCTTCACCGCTTCAACAGAGCCTTGAACATCGGCCTTGACAATGAGGTTCAGTTCCTTCACTTCACCCTGTTGAATCTGGCTGAACAAATCATCCAGTGAAACCTTGGGAGCTGTACCGATGGACTGTTCGCGCTGCTGGGACTTGCGTTGATCGATCAGGTGCTTTGCCACTCTTTCATCGGAAACGGCATAGAATACATCCCCAGCTGCGGGCACTTCATCCAGACCGACAATTTCTGCGGGAGTGGACGGGCCTGCTTCTTCGATTTTTATGCCATTTTCATCAGACATGGCACGGATACGCCCAAAAGTGGTTCCGGAGATGATGGAATCACCGGAGTGCAGGGTTCCGCGCTGTACAAGCACGGTAGCAACCGGCCCGCGGCCTTTATCCAGCTTTGCTTCGATGATGATACCCTTTGCTTGCTTGTTCGGGTTTGCTTTCAATTCCAGAACATCAGCAGTTAAAAGAACCATTTCCAGCAGCTGTTCAATGTTTTGGCGCTTCTTGGCAGATACCGGAACCGCAATGACGTCACCGCCCCATTCCTCGATTAGAACGCCGCGGTCGGCAAGCTCCTGCTTCACACGATCTGGATTGGCACCGGGTTTGTCAATTTTATTTATCGCCACAATCATACTGACATTGGCGGCTTTCGCATGGTTGATCGCTTCAACGGTCTGCGGCATGACACCGTCATCGGCAGCGACCACCAGGATCGCAATATCCGTAGCCTGAGCACCCCTGGCACGCATAGCCGTGAAGGCTTCATGGCCCGGAGTATCCAGGAAGGCGATATCCCTGCCATGGATATTCACTTTATAAGCACCGATATGCTGTGTAATACCGCCTGCCTCGCTGTCCACCACTTTAGTTTCGCGGATGGCATCGAGCAGTGACGTTTTTCCATGGTCTACATGGCCCATAACCACAACCACAGGTGCACGTTCCACCAGATCCTCCTCTTTGTCATCCATATCATCAAAGAGGATGTCTTCATCGCTGACAACAACTTCCTTTTGCACCTTCACGCGGAACTCTTCGCCAACGATGGCAGCGGTATCAAAATCGAGCTCCTGGTTCAGCGTAGCCATAATTCCAAGCGCCATCAGTTTTTTAATGACCTCGGCGGATGTTTTCTTCAAAGCTTCGGACAGGTTCTTCACCGTTATCACATCGGGAATGGTAATTTCCTGCAGCACGGCCTTGGGGGGAATATGCTTTTCTTCCCTCCTCTTGTTTCTGTCCTTCTTGAGCTTTTCTTTTTCCTCATAGAATTCGTTTAATACGAAATCATCGGAAAACATATCGGAAACACTGGCTGTATGCCCAACGGCAAAGCTCTTTTTGTATTTATCCTTGCTTTTCTCAGGACCAGCCGGCACGGCTGCCTTATTAACGTCTTTTTTCACTTCGCGCTTAAAGGTTTTTTCCACATCACGGGTGGTTGCGGAACGCCTTTCGCCGCGAAGGTTATTCTTTTCTTCTACTTGACCGGGAGCAACATTCGCCTTCGGAATGACAAGCGGTCTGCCACCGCTTCCGCCTGTGCCCGGACCTCTGCGATCATCGCTTCTGCCTCGGAAGCCCTGATCCCTGTTTCCATAGCCGCGGCTCTGATCATCCTTATCACGGGGGGTAAACCCGCCATCTCGGTTGTATGGCCTGTAATCTCCGCCCGTTGCGGGGCCTCTGCCGCCCTGGTTGTCACGATTGAACGGACGGTTCTGCCCGCCGTCGCGGTTGAAGCCACCTGTTTGGCCACCGTCTCGATTGAACGGACGGTTCTGGCCGCCATCACGGTTATAGCCACCTGTTTGGCCACCGTCTCGATTGAACGGACGGTTCTGGCCACCATCACGGTTATAGCCACCTGTTTGGCTACCGTCGCGATTGAACGGACGGTTCTGGCCGCCATCACGGTTATAGCCACCTGTTTGGCCACCGTCTCGATTGAACGGACGGTTCTGACCGCCATCGCGGTTAAAGCCGCCTGCTTGACCACCGTCACGGTTGAACGGACGGTTCTGGCTTCCATCACGGTTGCCTTCCCTGTTATCATTGCGAACAGTACGGCTTTGTGCGTCCCTGCCCTGATAACCGGACTGTTGATTCGTCCTGGGACCGCGTTCTCTGTCTCCTCCGGGCGATTGAGCACGGTTTTCCGGCGCATTGCCACGGCTGCGATTTCTGTCAGAGTCTTCGGCGCGAGCTTCGCGGCTTTCCTGCCTGCCCTCTTCCCGGGATTCTTTTGTGGAAGGCCTTGGTTGAGTCTGAGCTTTCTCAGACACTACCGCTGATTTGTCGCCAGATGGCTCTTGTTGATCGATGGCTTTCGCAAGCCCTTCATTCACTACAGTACCTGCTGCTTTACCTTCTGCTGTCTTATCCGTATTTGCCTGCTGAATCACCTGAGTATTTATTGCCATATGATCTTCTGATTTCTCTGCCCCTGCAGATACTGTCTCCTTTTGAATCCGACTGTCTGTTTTATCGACCTCAGCCTTATTATCAACTTTATTTATTTCTTCATTCTGTTTGGTTTCCAACGCGTCCTGTTTGATTTCGTTCTCTTCCAGGCTTTGCTTTTCACGCTCTTCGCGGGTTGATACCTTCTTAATGCTTAAGATGTTGTCCATGGGTCGCCGGATGCGATCACCCCGGTTAAAGCCGCCTGAATCATCAACGGATTCAGGAGTTATCTTGGGCTCATTGGCTTTTTTCTTTACCGAAATATGGTCAGGCTCATTGGTTTTGGCATTTTCGGGGTTGTGCTTGCGCGTGTTGGAACCATGACTGTCATTTCCCCGTGCAAGACCCGCCATCAATCCATCTGTTGAGGATGATGTGCGAACATAGCCCTTTTTGTTGGCGGGGCCTTTGTTCTTGTTTCTATCCCTGATTTCGCGTTCATAATCATCATCGTGGATGATGATCTCGGTTTTACGAATAATCCGGGGGATGCTTTTGCGGATTTGTACTTCCGCCTGCTCCTGCTGATCAACATTCACACCGCCATCGGAACCATCAACCCGATCTCTTTTCACTATACCGATATGCTTATACAACCGGTTTAGTTCATCCTCTTCCAGCAAACTCATATGGCTCTTCACTGAAATATTAATTTCTTCAAGCTTTTCGATAAGCCTTTTGCTGGTTGTATTCAGCTCCTTGGCCAGTTCAAATACTCTTTTACTCAATCAGCCCACCCCCGTGTTTCTTCTTGTTGCTTTGATAATTGACGATCAGTTCCGATAGCTTCTGTGCGAACCCTGAATCGGTAACCGCTATGACAGAACGGATTTCCTTGCCCAGTATCTTTCCGAGCGCTGCCTTTTGCCCAAACCGGATATACGGAACCTTCCGGTACTCACAGGCACTATAGAATTTTTTGGCTGTATTCTCGGAAGCATCCTCTGCCACAACCACCAAAAACGATTTTTCGCTTCGGATTGTTTTCTCACAGCCCTCTTCTCCTGAGACCAGCTTTCCTGCCTTCATTGCCAGCCCCATAAAAGAATATACTTTATCGGTCACGCTTTTCCTCCATTTGCCTTTCCAGCCCTTCATATATTTCATCAGGGATTTCCATTTTGAACTCCCTGTTTAAAGCTTTTGCTTTGCGGGCTTTTATGAAGCACTGCGGATCATTGCACAAATAGGCGCCGCGGCCGTTCATCCTTCCGGTCCTGTCCAGAAAAATTTCACCTTCCGGGCTTTTCACCACACGCAATAATTCCTTTTTTCCCCTCATTTCCCGGCATGCCACACATCTGCGCATCGGGATTTTTTTCGGCTTCATGTGCCACCCGCCTTTCTGCCCATCCGTTCCTGTGCCTAGCCTCAGTTATCTTCGGTGCTTTCGTCGGATTCTGCAGCATCATTGGGCTCATCGAGAAACAACCCGGCAAGGCCCTGGGGTTCGTCTGACACGATATCGTCCTGAGGTTCATCGAGAAACAGACCACCTTCTTCGTCGCTGAACCGGTCTGAATCTTCTTCACCTTCCTGCCGACCAAAGCCCTGCTGATCGGCATTATAGTTTAGCAGCTGCTGTTCAATCTGGGCCCTGAGCTGGGATTCACTCTTGATGTCGATTTTCCACCCGGTAAGCTTTGCGGCCAGCCTTGCGTTTTGTCCTTCCTTGCCGATGGCCAGGGACAACTGAAAATCCGGCACGATAACCCGCGCAACCTTGCTGGTTTCATCCACATCCACGCGCACAACCTTGGCAGGGCTGAGGCTTGATGCAATATATTCCTCGGGGTTGCCAGACCATTTGATCACATCGATCATTTCACCCTTCAGTTCATCGACTATGGATCGAATGCGGCTTCCCTTTTGACCCACACAGGCGCCTACCGGATCGACATTTTCATTTTTTGAAAAAATGGCGATTTTGGTTCTTGAGCCTGCTTCGCGGGCGATAGTCTTTATTTCAACGGTGCCATCATGAATTTCAGGTACCTCAAGCTCTAAAAGCCTTTTCACCAGGCCTGGGTGTGTTCTGGATATAAAAATCTGAGGGCTTTTGTTGGTCTTCTTGACGTTGATCACATAGGCCTTGATTCTTTCATGAATATTGTATTTTTCACCGGGGGTTTGTTCACCCGGTGGAAGAATCGCTTCGGCGCGCCCGAGATCCACGATAACGTTCTTTCGGTCGTAACGGCTGATAACACCTGAAATAATGTCCTCTTCCTTACTGGAAAATTCTTCGAAGATAATGCCTCTTTCGGCTTCGCGGATGCGCTGCATGACAACCTGTTTGGCGGTTTGTGCAGCAATTCTGCCAAAGGTACGCGGAGTAACCTCCACTTCCACCACATCGCCAACCTCAAACTCGGCATCAAACTTGGTCGCCTGTTCCAGTGACATTTCAATAGAAGGATCGGTAACGACCTCTACTATATTTTTTTCAGCGAAAACCCGGACATCCCCTGTCTCACGGTCGATGTAAACCTCCACGCTCTGGTTGGTACCGTAATTTCGCCTGTATGCTGTAATTAAGGCGGTTTCGATAGCCTCAAAGAGTATATCTTTTCCTATCCCCTTTTCCTTTTCAATTTGTTCCAATGCATGAATAAATTCGGCACTCATGATTCAGCCTCCCTAAAATAATATCATCCGATTTATTTTCGAAATCATTTCCACTGAGTATGTTTTCCTGATGTCCCTGCCAACGAGAATCGTTACGCTTTCCCCGTCGAAGGTCTCCAAAATTCCCTCACAAGCCTTGCTTCCTTCCACCGGCTTGTAAAACTTGATTTGCACCTTATGACCGATGGCCTTTTCATAGTCCTTCGGCGTTTTGAAGGGCCTTTCAACACCCGGCGAGGAAACCTCGAGCATATAGGCCTGCGGGATGGGATCAGCCCGGTCAAGCTTGTCGCTTAAGGGCCTGTGTACCGCCTCGCAGTCTTCAAGGGTTATACCGCCGGGCTTATCGATAAAAATACGCAAATACCACTGGGAGCCTTCCCGGACGAACTCTACGTCCACCAGTTCCAGACCAAGCCCATCTATAAGCGGCCTGGCCAGTGCTGCAACAACCTCGGTTACTTTATTATGTGTCATAAATCATCCTCCATGATAAACAATGCCGTTGAGCTATGTATGAATCAGGCTTTGTTTCAACCATGAAAGCAGCGCTGACTGAGCATGAAACAACCTAAAAATGTCCTTTTAAAATGTAAAGAGTGGGGATGACCCACTCTTTCCAAACAACGAACCACTCATAAACCAAAACAATTATACCATGGAACATTTTGCAATGCAAACATTTTCTGAGGTTTTTCCACTCTTTTTCAATAGCCGTTTTCAGCGGAGGGTAACAAGAGGGACTATTCAGCGATGTTACCACTTTTCCATCGGCGAAGGCTGTCTGGGAAACACAAACATGCTTCCGGTTTTAACCCCCTTACGTCCCGTTTGACATCGCCCGGTTCAGTACGCAAATGATTGCACGCAACGAAGCTGTTGTTGTGTTTTGATCCTTTCCAACACCAAATATACTTCTTCCGCCGCCATTGGCCAGCTGAATGTACGCAACGGCTTCCGCGTCAGCCCCGCTGGTTAAGGCATGCTCTGCATAAGCCTCGAAACGGAATTTGGTGACTCCGTAGTTTTTCAGGGCATCGAAAAACGCTGAAATCGGGCCATTCCCCTTACCGGAAATATGTATGGGTTTACCTTCCATAAGAAGCTGAGCGCTGACCGAAACGATATTCCCTTTGCTTTCAACACTGTAATCTTCGAGGCTGACAGGCCCTTTCGCTTCCAGATATTTTTCAGTGAAAACCTCCATAATTTCTTCCGGAGTAAGCTCTTTGCCTGTTGCATCGGATTTCTGCTTGATCATTTCACCAAATTCGGGGTGCATGGCCTTAGGCAGCTGGTAACCAAATTCATTCTCCATGATAAAGGCCACACCGCCCTTGCCCGATTGGCTGTTGATGCGGATGATCGCTTCATACTGCCTCCCAAGATCGGACGGATCGATTGGAAGATAGGGAACATCCCAGTACTTCGGTTTTTCCTCCCTGACATAATGGAAGCCTTTGTTGATGGCATCCTGGTGGGAGCCGGAGAAAGCTGTAAAAACAAGCTGCCCGGCATAGGGATGCCTTTCATGTACACGAAGATCGGTGCACTCTTCATAGGTTTTTGTAATCGCATCGATATTGGTGATGTTCAATTCGGGATCTATCCCCTGGGAATAAAGGTTCATAGCCAGGTTGATAATGTCGACATTTCCCGTGCGTTCGCCGTTTCCAAACAGCGTGCCTTCAACCCTGTCGGCACCTGCCAAAACCCCCAGTTCGGTTGCAGCAATACCAGTGCCCCGGTCATTGTGCGCATGCAGGCTGATGATAACGCTGTCCCTGCAGCTGATATGGCGGCAGAACCATTCGATTTGGTCGGCATAGACATTGGGCGTAGCCATTTCGATGGTTGCTGGCAGGTTGATGATGACCTTTTTCTCCGGGGTTGGCTGCCATACGTTCAGAACCTCCTCGCAAATCTCAAGGGCATAATCCATTTCAGTGCCGGTAAAGCTTTCGGGAGAATATTCGAAACGGATATCACTGTCACTTTCCGCAGCCAGCTGTTTCAGTAACCTCGCCCCTTCGAGGGCGATTTCGATGATTTCGGCTTTGTCTTTGTTGAAAACAATACGGCGCTGCTGTTCCGAGGTAGAGTTGTACAGATGCACAATGGCATGGTCTGCCCCTTGAATGGACTCAAAGGTTCTGCGGATTAATTGCTCTCTGGATTGGGTGAGCACCTGAATGACAGTATCCTCATTTAAAAAGCCTTTCTCGATGATCGTTCGCACGAAGCGGAAATCGGTGTTGGAAGCCGAGGGGAACGCCACCTCTATTTCTTTGAAGCCAAGAACCTTTAAAAGATTGAACATTTTCAGCTTCTTCTCAACGCTCATGGGGACAGGCAGTGCCTGGTTTCCGTCCCTTAAATCGACGCTGCACCATATGGGCGCCTTATCGATAGTTTTCGTGGGCCAGGTGCGATCCTGAAAATCCATTGCAGGATATTTTTTATACTTGTTCCAGTTCATTTTACATCCTCCTTCAGAAAAAAACTTGCAACCAGTAGGATACACCGTTTAGCGACCCTTGCCGGCTGTGCCTTGCCTGCCTGGCAGGCACTTCATTTTTCAGCAATGCAAAAAAACCCTCCGTCTCATTCAATAGAGACGGAAGGGCTATCTTCCGCGGTACCACTCTTGTTTATTCCAAATGGAATACACTCTGCCGGACATCCATACATGTGCCTGAACCAATGAACTCCGGAATTCATTGCCGGGTAACAAAAAAACCTTCGCCAAAGAGACGAAGGGATGATTACCACTCTTTTGCTCCAGATACAGGCTGTACCGATATCCTGCCCCTGTAACGATGGGCTTTCGTCCTGTCCTACTACATTTTCAGAAGGAAACTCCAGGGCCAGTTCGATACGGTTCCCCCACTGTTTCACACCTGCCAACAGCTCTCTGAAAGGCTTGCCATATTTACTATTCCCTATCACAGTATTTTAAATATTAAAATTAATGATATCATGGTTTTTCAGATATGTCAAGACTATTTTTCAAATATTTTCCGTTTATAACGAGGCCCGATGGGCCCCCGCCCCAC
>CAYVFB010000067.1:0-19174 GCA_964450305.1 uncultured Ruminiclostridium sp. | reverse complement strand
TCGTTCCGCTCCGCTGCACTGCTCGCCCATGCAACCCGGGTGTGTTGCGATTGCAGGCAATCACTTCCGTTGTTATAAACACTACTGCTTAATAATGAAAGGAGAAAAAGAGATGATAGCTGTTGAAGAGCAAATTCGGATTATTGCCAAGGGGGCTGATGAGATTATCAGCGTGGAGGAGCTGAGGGAAAAGCTGAAAAACAGCGTGAAGACCGGAAAACCCCTGGTGGTCAAGCTGGGCCTGGATCCATCAGCCCCGGATATTCACCTGGGGCACACGGTGGTACTGCGAAAAATCAAGCAGCTTCAGGATCTTGGGCACCAAGCGGTGATCATCATCGGAGATTATACCGGAAGGATCGGAGACCCCACCGGAAAATCCAAAACCAGAAAACCGCTGAGTGAGCAGGAAGTTCTTCGGAATGCCCAAACCTATCAGAAACAGGTCTTTAAAATCCTGGACAGGGATCGCACTGAAGTCCGGTATAACAGTGAATGGCTGGAAAAGCTGAATTTCTCGGACGTGCTGCAGCTGGCTGCAAAATATACCGTCGCGAGAATGCTTGAACGGGAGGACTTCAAAAACAGGTTTGAAGCCCATGAGAGCATTGGTATTCATGAGTTTTTCTACCCCCTGATGCAGGGTTATGATTCTGTTGCTCTTCACGCCGACATCGAATTGGGGGGAACCGACCAGCGGTTTAACATCCTGATGGGCAGAACCCTGCAGAATGATTATGGGCAGGAAAGGCAAACCGCAGTGATCATGCCCATCCTCGAGGGCACCGACGGTGTGGAGAAGATGAGCAAAAGCCTGGGAAATTATATCGGGATAGACGAGGAACCCATTGTCATGTATGAAAAGGCCATGTCGATACCGGATCATCTTATTATTCGGTATTTTGAGCTGGTGACGGATCTCCTTCCGGATGCCATCAACCAAATAAAGCACAAGCTCGAGGCGGAGCTGTGCAATCCAAGAGATATAAAGATGCAGCTGGCCTTTGAGATCACACGGCAATATCACGGTGAGACCGCAGCCAGTGAAGCACAGGAGCATTTTGTAACGGTGTTTCAAAAGAAAGAGATTCCCGATACGGCACTGCCGATGCCAATCTCTGACAAGCTTATGGCCAATGGTTTGTTCGACCTGGTTCGTATTATTTCGGCTTCAGGCTTTGCTCCAAGTAACAGCGAAGCAAGGCGATTGATTATACATGGAGGCGTGAAGGTAAACGGAATCAAAGCAACCGATCTGCAGGTACCGGATCTGAAGGATGGCGATGTGATCCAGGTGGGAAAGAAAAGCTTTATCAAATTAACAAACCAATGAACCTTACACTTTCTCACGCTTCATCCGGTACTGATTGCCTACCGAACGGGAAATGTTCAGTAGTATTCCGATTCCCACCAACAGGAAGGCAAGGGAGCTTCCGCCTGAGGTGAAAAACGGCAGCGGCATCCCTGTAACCGGCAGTGAAGAAGTGACAACCGCGATATTGACGATAACCTGAACGGCAATTAACGACGTAATTCCAATAGCAAGCAGGCTTCCCAGGTTGTCGGGGGCGTGCATGGCAATGCGGATTCCGCGCCAGATCAGTACCAGGAACAGCAGCATCACCGTGACCGCACCTATAAAGCCCAACTCCTCGGCAAGTATTGAAAAAATGAAATCGGTATGCGGTTCGGGAATATACAGGTTTTTCTGTACGCTCTGGCCAATACCCTTTCCAAACAGGCCTCCTGATCCTATCGCATACAGGGAGTTTACAATCTGGTACCCTGCATCGGTAGGATCGGAAAAGGGATCGAGAAAGGTGAGGACTCTCTCCATTCTGTATGGTTCCATGTAAATCAGGTATGCTGCGGCAGGGATAACCGGTATGGCCAGCAGCAGGAAATGCCAGATTTTTGCCCCTGCGCAGAATAGAATAATGACCGCAACAGCAGTAACAAGAATGGTTCCGCTGTAATGTGGCTCCTTGATCAATAGAAAATCAATAACCCCGATGATCAAAAGGTATGGCAGCAGCCCCTTAATGAACTTTTGCAGTTTGTCCGGTTTTTTTGAAAGTGTATATCCAAAGAACAAAATGATCGACAGCTTCGCCATTTCAGAGGGTTGGAACTGAGCAAAGCCAAAACTGAACCAACGCCACGAACCATTGATCTCAGAGCCTATTCCAGGTATTAGTACCAAAACCAGCAGAATTCCGCTGGCAAGCAGCAGAATGGGTGAAAACTGTGCAAGTCTTTTATAATCCAGCCTGGATACAAACAGCATGGCGATGATCCCAATGGTTGCCCAGATCAACTGGCGTACAAGAAAATGTTCCTTGTTACCAAATTCCCGGCTGGCATAATAGGAACTGGCACTGTAAACCATGCACACGCCCAATGCCAGAAGCACAATCGTCGTTATAAAAATCCAGAAATCAAAATCTCTGCGTCTCATATTCACCTCAATGCAAAAAACGCGATGGCACAAAAAACAACCGTCACCACCAGAAACACTGTCACGACCTTCGTTTCTTTCCACCCCATCAACTCAAAATGATGGTGGATGGGCGCCATTTTGAAAATCCGTTTACCTGTTTTTTTAAAGTAACCCACCTGGAGAATCACCGAAATGTTTTCGAGAAAATAAACCATCCCGGCAATAACCAGAATAAACGGCATCTGCAGCAGAATGGATACCGCCGCTACAGCCCCGCCCAGGGACAGGGCACCCAAATCACCCATAATCACCTTGGCCGGGTGCAGGTTGTAGGCCAGAAAACCAAGGCAGCTTCCAGCTAAAATGGCGCAGAACAGCTTAATCGTATTCCATTCGTCGTTCAGCATGGCCACCACGGTGAAAAACACCAGAACCGCCATGGTAATGCTTCCGGCCAGCCCATCCACCCCATCAGTGAGGTTGACGGCATTTGTATAGGACAGCAAGATGAAAATGCAAAACGGAATAAATACGAAAATCGGCAGTGTAATAGGGTTATCCAGGCCTACAAAGGGAATAACCGTTTTATCACCGGCATCGGTCATCAGAATGACATAAGCCGTAAAGCAGGCAGAAACCGCCAGCAGCCCAAGCATCTTCTGCTTCGGCTTCAAGCCGTCCTTGTTTTTGCGAACCACCTTGATATAGTCATCGATAAAGCCTACAGCGCCAAAGCCCAGGGTTGTGAGGATCAGAGCCGTCATATTAGCGTCGCTTATCGCAAAATAACCGCCCACAAGAACCATTGGTACCAGAAAGATAATCCCGCCCATGGTGGGGATCCCCTGTTTTACCAAATGGGTTTGAGGCCCGTCATCACGAACCGTCTGCCCAAATTTCAACCGCCGGAGCAGGGGAAGAAAAATGGCACCTGAGATTAACGCCAGGACAAAAGATATTCCAAAAACTATGATATGCAGTGGTATTTTCATCGCTTTTTCCCCTTCCGTTTGAAAGTGGGTACCCCCACAACCGAATATCGGAGCCTTATTGCCTAAAAATTCAAATGCTTTTTTAGTTGTGATGTTTTGCATCAATAAGGCAATAAACGGTTTCTTCTTTTTCAGCCTGCATCAGCACCCATTGCTGAAAACCGGACTGACGTGCCTGTTTAAAACAGTGCTTCAATGACCTTATCCAGGTTCATTCCTCTGGAGCCTTTAAACAGAATGACATCGCCTGGCTGAAGGAGACCCCTCAAATGCTCCACCGACGCGTCACCGGTGGAAAAATGTCTGGTGTTCTCCGCCTTCATACCGGCATTCACCGCACCCTCAATATAATCCAAAGCTAATTCACCAATAGCAATCAGTTGGTTGATGTGGTAGTGTGCCACCATCTCTCCTGCCTGCCGATGAGCACCTCCCGCATAAGCGCCCAGCTCCAGCATATCTCCAAGAACGGCAATGCTTCTTTGATGACCCGACAGCTCATGAAGAACCGACAAAGCAGCCGCTACTGATGCCGGTGCAGCATTATAGGCATCATCAATCACTTTTATGCCGTTCACTTGACGGATATTCAATCTCATTTTCTCCTGAGAGTATATGGCAAGACCTTCACGAATGTTTTCATTGGTGATGCCCAGCTCCAGCGCGCAGGCTATGGCTGCCAGGGCATTGGATACGTTGTGGATACCCGGAACGTTGATCTGCACCTCCACCTCTTCATCCCGCAGCTTCACAGTAAATTTAACACCAGCTTCACCCAGAGATTCGATCCCAAATGCGTGCAGACTGAGGTTATCATTGATGCCATAAAAGGTCGCGGGTATCGGCAGCAAACCCTCCAGCCCTGACAATAGCTCGTCATCACCGTTCAGCACCAGCTTTCCATCCTGGTTCATCCCTTTGGTGATTTCAAGCTTGGCCCGCAGGATATTTTGTCTGGAGCCCAGCTTTTCGATATGGGAAATGCCGATATTGGTGATCACACCAATTTCAGGACGAATGATCCGGGAAAGGTACTCTATCTCTCCCATTCCGCTCATACCCATTTCAAAAACCGCGGCGGTGTGCTCACGGGTCAGTTTCAGTACCGATAACGGCAGACCGATGTGATTGTTGAAATTTCCCATGGTCTTGTGGACCCGATACTGTGTGGACAGAATTTGGGCGATCATATCCTTCGTGGTTGTTTTTCCGACGCTGCCGGTGATGCCGACAACCGGAATATGAAATGTATTCAGATAGTTGTGAGCCATCTCTCCCAGTGCTTTCACCGTGTCGGGCACAACGATGACCGCACAATCGTCAGGCGCCTGGAAGGGTATTTCAGAGACCACAATGGATGAACCCTTTTGAAATGCTGCGTCGATAAACTGGTGCCCATCGAACTTCTCGCCCCTGATGGCAAAAAACAGGCTTCCCTTTTCCAGAGTTCTTGAATCGGTACATACCTCATCCGCGCAAGCTTTCGCATTTCCATACAGCTTTCCGTTCATCCACGCGGATATTTTTTCTGCGTACAGTTTCTCCATGCCTCTCACTCCAACTCATCCAATATTTCCTTTACGATCTCCCGTTCATCATAATGTATTGTCTTGTCTTTAAACATCTGATAAGTTTCATGACCTTTTCCCGCCAGAACAATGACATCCCCGCTGCGGGCATTTTTCATCGCATACCGGATGGCTTCGGTCCTGTCCTCTATAACGATATATTCCCCTTTCGTCAGCTTGATGCCCTCTTCGATATCTCTGATGATGGCACCGGGTTCTTCCGTTCTTGGGTTATCGGAAGTGATAATTGTAAAGTCCGCAATTTCACCGGAAATTTGTCCCATCTGGGGGCGTTTCGAACGGTCTCGATCACCGCCGCAGCCAAAAACGCTGACAAGACGCCCCGGAGCGAAGCTTTTCACCGTAGATAAAATGTTTTCAAGGCTGTCCGGCGTGTGGGCATAATCGATCATCACCGTCCAGGGTCTTCCCGGGGCGGGAACCACTTCCGCCCTGCCTGGGATATGGATGTTTTTTAAGCCGGTGGCGATGTGCTCCTGCGGAATCCCTGTCATCCCCGCAAGCCCGATAGCTGCAAGCGCATTGTAAACACTGAAGGTTCCCGGAACCGAAACCTCAACTGGCATCGAAAACCAGGGGGCTTCCACATGGAATTCAACCCTGTCGGCGTAGGTCACCACATTGGTAGCCCTGATATCTGCCGGGTTGTGAATGCCATAGGTCAGGATGGGGCATTTGCTGCTTTCCATCACCCTTTTGGCATATGGTGAGTCTGCATTGACCAGCCCTCTTTTCGCCATGGAAAACAGAAGCATTTTGGAATGAAAATAGTCTTCCATATCCGGGTGCTCGTTGCCGCCGATATGATCCTGTGAGAAGTTTGTAAACACCGCGATGGAAAACTCGCAAGCCGCCACTCTGTTCAGCTTCAAGCCCTGTGAAGACACTTCCATGACAACGGTGTTGGCCGCTTTATCCTTCATTTTGTCGAACATTTCCTGAAGGTCCAAAGACTCTGGTGTGGTCCTTTGGGCAGGTATTTTCTCGCTTCCGATGCTGTTGGCCACAGTCCCGATGATGCCCACGGTTTGTCCTGCCTTCTCAAGAATGGATTTGATCATATAGGTTGTAGTGGTTTTCCCCTTTGTTCCGGTTATACCGAGCAGTGTGAACGCCCCCGACGGATGCCCGAAGAAAGCATCCGCCGCATGAGCCAGCGCGTAACGGGTATTCGGAACACGGATGACTGTCACCCCTTCATGCCTTGGGACATCCTTTTGAACAATCAAAGCGGTCGCACCGTTATCCAGCGCTGACTGGATAAATTTATGCCCATCGGTCTTAAACCCGTCAATGCACACGAACAGCGAACCCGGTACAGCTCTTCTTGAATCATATACCACCCGCGTAATGTTTCTCTTGATATCTCCCTGTATACTGAGTATTGGTAAACCTTCCACCAGTCTTTCCAGTTCCATTCCCAAACCTCCGTTTCTGCGGCCATGCAGGTTAGCTTCAGGCTTTCGTCTGAAGTATCGCGCCGGCTAATCTGTATCGGTATGCTCGAACCAGATGGTTACCACCTGACCCTTGCTCAGTTCCTGTCCCGGTTCAAATTCCTGTCGGTGAGCCTGACCGATGCCTTCCACCTTGATGTTCAAGCCGGCGTTTCGAAGCGTTTGCGCGGCTTCGTCAATATTTTTGTTCAGCACATTGGGCATTGTCACCGCCAATTCCTTTTCGGGCGTATAGGTATACAGGATTACGGTGGACCCGCTGGGCACGGTACTGTTCGGTTTGGGTGTCTGCTCCATGATAATGGCGTCTTCACCCTTTTGCTCCCCTTCAACGATATAGTTCAGTTCATACGCCTTTAATTTATTGATGGCATCCTTCAGTGTTAGGTTCCGTACTTCGGGGACATACATCTCTCTGAGCATCAGCCTCTTGTCCATTTCAGTATATTTCCGCTCCACCCTCAGGTAGTCCAGAATTTCCTCGGCCAGCTTTCCAGCCACCGGAGCAGCGATCATACCACCGGAGTGTGGGTAGACCTGTGGGTGATCCAGTATTACCAGCAGTGCGATCACCGGATCGTCCGCAGGAGCAAACAGTGAGAAGGATGCAATAACACGGCCTTCCGATTCTGTTTCTTTCGTTTCGGAGGTACCTGTTTTTCCGGCAATCCGGTAACCACTCACGTAAGCGTTTTTCCCGGTTCCTTCCGAAACAACCCCTTCCAGGATATCCCGCAGCGTGTCGGAGGTTTGCTTTGAAATGACCTTGCGCACAACCTGCGGTTCTGTCTTTTGAATGATATTTCCTTCACTGTCACTGATCTGCTTGACCAATACAGGCTTCATCAGGTTTCCGCCGTTGGCAATGGCGCTGTATGCAGTCACCAGCTGCAGCGGCGAGATGGTGAAGCGCTGACCAAAGGATGCAACCGCCAGATCGATCTCAGTAGGCTTTTCCCACCATTGGTACTGGTCGGCACCAGGTTCTCCGTTTAGCGGAACGCCGGTTTTCTCCATAAAACCAAAATTCCGGACATATCTGAAAAATGGCTCAATGCCCACCAGGAGTCCTGTTTTTACAAATACCGGGTTGCAGGACTGATAGACACCCTGCCGGAAGTTCTCCGCGCCATGGCCACCGGCCTTCCAGCAATTGATATTGTGTCCTGCCATGGGAATGGCTGTACACACGAACTGTGTTTCAGGTGTTACAACACCTTCTTCCAGGGCAGCCGAAGCAGTAATCGCTTTAAAAGTGGAGCCTGGTTCATAGGTATCCATCAGGGCTTTATTCCGAAACACCGTTTGAAACAGCAGGTCAACGTTTTCCTGGCTGGATTTGCCCTTCCACTCGATTTCTTCTGTCAGAAAATCGGGTTTCGCAAAGGGATCATTAGGATCATAGTCAGGTTTGGAAGCCATTGCGAGGATTTCTCCGGTTCTGGGATCCATAACGACGGCGGCCGCCCCCCTTTTCAGCTTATAATCCAGCACAGCCTTTTCAAGGGTCTTCTCAGTAAAGTATTGAATGGTCTCATCGATGGTCAGATAAAGATCATATCCGTTCACTGGCTCGACATAGGTTTCAGGGCTGTATTTCACCTGTCGTCCGCCGGCATCGAATTCACTCATGACCATGCCGGACTGTCCTTTCAGGTCTTTGTCAAAGGTCTTTTCAATGCCGTTCAGCCCCTGCTCTTCATCTCCTGTAAAGCCAAGCACGTGGGAAGCCAGGGTACCGTTTGGAAAATATCGTTTAGAATCTTCGTCCACATAAATATTGGTAATACCTTTCTCAAGCAGATATTTGCGAACCTCTGTACCAACTTCCTTGTCAACCTTACGTTTAATAAAGGACCAGGCGGCTTTGGACACCAACCGCTCTTTTATCACCTGGGGATCCATATCCAGTATATTACCCAAATCGTTGGCAATTTCATCAATCTTTTCGGGGGTGTCCTTCATCTTATCCTTAAAGTCCTGCGGGTTTACTGAAATGGTTTCAACAGAAGCGCTGATAGCCAGTTCCTTCCCATTCCTGTCATAGATCGTTCCTCTTTTTGGGTTGATGATACGGTTGCGGGTTTGCTTCTGATACGCCATTTTAGAGTATTCTTCACCCTTGACAATTTGAAAGTAACCAATCCTTACGATCAGAACAAAAATAAGGATGGAATATGTAATCAACAAGAACAGCGATCTTTTTTTTACCTTCAGCGTATTGGTTGTCAAAACCAAAACCTCCCTGTTGGGCAATAAACAGCCTCTAATTACAAAAAAGGACTATAGATTGGGCGCGTTCACGAAGCTATTCGTAAAACTTGTCTTCAATCCATTGTCCATTTAATTTCTCCCTATATGTATATTCCTTACAGGCAGAGAACTTGCCTGCATTTTTCAACCGCCACCCCTGGCTTTCTGCCGCCGTATTCGCAAAATGCAGGAATGAATACCCGACTTCGGATTTCCTCATTCAAACAGATCCGAGAAAAAGGACATCAGGGTTGATTCTTCTTCAGCAGCCTGCAAGGTTATCGTACTGTAGTTGACCTTGGGAACATTCACAGGAATCCTCTGATAGCTGTCCGGCATTTTCATATTCAGCCGTTCTTCAGCCATTTGGCGAATGTTTTCCTGGTTGATGCTGGCGCTGATTTCAGCCTGCAGCTTTCTGTTCTCGTCCCTCAATACCTCAAGCTGTGCGTTCATTGAAGCCAGCTTTCCGTTCATTTCGGTAATGTTGGCAAAACGGCTGATCAATGTAAAAAGGATCAGAAAACCAACCACGATACAGAGAATCATCCTGCCCACCGGGTATCTGACGGGTTCGGGCGCAACAACTTCCACCTTCCGCCTGGCGGGAGGTCTTCGCACCTGTTGTTCTTCCTGATGGTGCCGTTCGGGAAGCTGTGGGGCTGCCGAACCATAGATGTAGCGATTGGGTTCCATTCCTTTCACCTCGAATCAAAGCTTATGAAACAACAAGCCCCGGGCCGGTTTGCACCTGGCCGCGGGTTTTGAAGTCAAATCAAGCTCTTTCGTTCACCTTATGCTCGTTTTTCTTTTGTAAATCTTGTTTTTGGTTTTCCTTCGTACTTTTTATTTTCTTTTGTATTGTATGCCTTTATCTTTGGTGCGGATTTATAGTCAGGTTATCTTTGGTTCATGATTGTTATCTTTTGTGCTTTGAATCCTTAATTTCAATGTAGGCACTTGTTCTGTTGAACAAAATGCATGAAATACAAGGATTTTCTCGTCAATACAGTCAAATCAATGTTTTATCTTTTGTGCTTTCAGTCTTTATCTTTGGTATTATGTCAAATAAGTTTTTTGGCTATACGTAGCTTCGCACTGCGGGCTCTGTGGTTGCTATCCAGTTCCTGTTGCGAAGGCAGGATGGGCTTTGATGGTATTGCCTTCAATTCGGCAACTGCGTTGCATACACATTTCGGAAACCCCGGCGGGCAGGTGCACCGACCGGATTTGTCCCTTACAAACTGCTTTACAATTCTGTCCTCCAGCGAGTGAAAGGTGATAACACACAATTTTCCGCCGGTTTTCAGGCAATTGACCATTTCAGGCAAGGCCTGCTGCAGAACGTCCAACTCACGGTTTACCGCGATGCGTATGGCCTGAAAGGTTCTCTTTGCCGGATGCGGGCCCTCTCTTCTGGCTGCTGCCGGAACAGCCGCCTTGATGATGTCCACAAGCTGCTGTGTGGTTGTTATCTGGTTTTGTTTGCGAGCGCTGCAGATAAATTCCGCAATTCTGTTTGCCCATTTCTCTTCTCCGTATTCACGGATGATCCTTGCGATCTCTTCCTGCGGCCAGGTATTCACCAGAGCCTTTGCGTCGAACTGCGCCTGCTGGTTCATTCGCATGTCCAGAGGTGCGTCCTCGAGATACCGGAACCCCCGTTCTTCGGTATCCAGTTGATGGGATGAGACCCCCAGATCAATCAGGATACCGTCTACGGATTTTATCTTTTGTGCTTCAAGGGTTTGTCTTATGTTTTCAAAGTTCGCATGTATGGTTACAAAGCTCCCTTTACTGTTGACTTCACTTAATCTTTTTCCGGCTGCCGCCAGTGCTTCCATGTCCTGATCGATCCCGACCAGCAAACCACCCTGGCCTAACCGCTTCAATATTTCTACGGAATGACCGGCACCACCGAGGGTACCGTCCACATATACACCATCAGGCTTGATTTCAAGCCCTTCTATACATTCATCCAACAAGACCGGTTTATGTGAAAATTCCATTTTTACTTCCTGCGGGGTTAGAGCTTAATGTGTACTTCTTCAAGTGTCTTGCGTACCTTCATAGGTTCGGGGTTCTTATATATTGCCGGGTTCCATACCTCAACCTTGGTCATATCCCCGATAAACTGGATGTCCTTATCCATTAAAGCATATTCCCGCAATTCCTGTGGGATTAATATTCTGCCCTGTTTATCCGCCTCGCATTCAACTGCGTTGTGTACAAAATGATTATATGCGTCACGGTATTCTTCTACTGATCCTGGCAAAGCCTCTCTTAGTCTTTCAGTAAATCCGACCCATTCTGGTTCGGAAAAAATATAGAGACAAGGCTCCAATCCTCTGGTAATATAGAATCTGGGGCCGAGGTCGTTACGGAATGTGGACGGTATGATTACCCTTCCTTTGGGGTCCATCGTATTGGTAATTTTACCTAATAACAATCCTTTGTCACCTCATCTTCAGTAAGAACCGAGTTTTACGCCCCACTATCCACCACAACTACCCACTTTCCCCCACTACATTTGTATTTTACCCCATTTGGTCGCCACTCGTCAAGCAATTAAACCAAACCTGTTCTTTGAAATTGAAATACATATTACGCCATTTTTGGTGTTTGAGAGTATCCTCCACAATATATTGTGTCCAGATGCAAGTGGACATACTATCCATATTTTTCTATTGACTTTTTGTAACATATTCTTAATATTCGAAAAAGCATGATAAACCCAGTGGCATCGACATATAGCCAGCCTAAGAGCACTACACCGCTTTGCGAATTTTCAGTCAGCGATCGAAAACATGGGTTGGTGGGCTCGTTTACCCGCCTCTTCCATGTATAATTACCAGCTTAGGTTTACAATGATAAAGGGAGGGATTTCTGTGCATGAATATGATGTTTATTTGTTTGGGATGGTTCTGATGACCACCAGTTTGTTATTGAAGGGTGACTATCCCGAAGCGGATTCCTATGGGGAGTTCACTGAGAAATATTTTTTGCCCGGAGGTGAAACCGGCACCTGTGCCACCGTCCTGGCAAGCCTTGGTGCTTCGGTGAAAATGGATGGTAACCATCTGGGACAGACAACCTACTCCCCCATCAGGGAATTCTACGGCGCCAGGGGTGTGGACATTTCCTCCATGACCTATGATCCAGCCTACCCAGGGCTTCAGGATTATGTGCTGATCGGTGGGAATACGCGCACCTGTATCGGCGAATTCCAACGATTTTATGCCGATCCCCCCAATGGTCGCTGGAACCAGCCTAAGAGGGAGGACATTTCCGGCTGTCGGGTTGCTTCTGTCGATCCCTGGTTTTTCGATGCTTCCGTGAACGCCATACAAACCTGCCATGCGTTGGGAAAAAGATATACCACCATTGACTGCGGATATGACACGCAAATCCATCAATACAGTGAAGTGAATGTGATCTCCAATGAGTTTATTCAAAATACTTACAAGGGCATGGATATTGAAGAACTGTTCAAGCTTTACACCGATCATACGCAAGGGCTGGTCATCTTCACCTTTGGTTCGAAAGATGCCCTGTATGGCAGAAAGGGGCAGCCGATAAAGACCTTCAGGCCCTTCAGGGTGAATGCCGTCAGCACACTGGGCGCGGGAGATACCTTCAAGGCCGGTGTCACCTATGGCATTGCCAAGGAAATGAGTGACGATGACCTGGTCAGGTTTGCGTGCGCCACGGCAGCCACAGCAGTCAGCAACTTCCCTATCCCATTGAAGCCCCCCACACTGAGCAAAATCAACACACTCATTGAAACCGGAAAACTGCCATCAGAGGCTTGAGCACCGGATTTTGTTAAGTGCATTTCGTGAAGTCTCTTCATACCCGTACCGCCCTCAAATGCATATGCTTTCCAGAAAATGTTAACCAGCAAAGGAACAGCGCCAAAAGGTTGTTCCTTTGCTTTGTTCTTCTTTGCAGCTTTTTCTGTGACTCTGCACACTTCCGGATCACAGGTTTTTTACACAGGCATGGTTTAATTTTCTTCGGGCTCTCCTTTTTAATAACAACAGGCCGCCCACAAACAACAACGCCATAACAATGAACCCAGGCTCGGACATCACCGTCTCTTCGGACAGGTTCTCACCCAGATCATAATCGGATTTGGCTGCCAGAATTTGTTTCTGCTTTTCCTTCAACATGTTTTCCTGGGCTTCATTCTCCAATACAATATAAGCCGTATAGGGGGACAGAATGCCTGATGCAAGGCTTCCCTTCACAAGATTAAACTGCTTTTCCGTTTTGTTTTCAGGATGCAGAACCGCTTCCAGATACTCCGCCCGTTGCAGAACCGCCGTTTCCCAGCTTGTTCTCGAACCATCTGCACTCCCGTTTTGCGCGCTGTCAGCGGTAGAAATAACATCCGCCTGACCGTTATCCGGTACATATGCCTGCGGATTCTGCGGGTTGGGCCACGCAAGCACCGGTATGGATTCGATTGCATTGGTCTTTTCTCCGGTCTGATTCACCAGAGGCTGTAGATTGTAGGAAAGCAAATCCCCCATGGCATTCAGGTGATAAAGCACATCTCCCTCGGGAAGGGCTGCCTGCCACAAATCCAAATCATCCCTTATGATAGCGTTCTCCAGGTTATTGGTAACAAGTACAATGACAGGTCTGGTTGAGTTGGTTTCGGTGAAATTTTTATACAGGATGGACTTGATAGCTTTGTCCGCATAAAAACCTCCGCCTTTGGGTACGCCCTTTTGAACCTTCAGAGCATTGTCCTGAACCTGAACTTTCCAGACATTATCATTCACGGCAATAACATGTACATCGTTAATACCAAGGTTCTGCTGCCTCACAAAGGCTTCCGTTCTTTTCAGATATGCATCGGCCTTTTTACTGTCTGAAATATCCACCAGGAAAAACCACTCGTTGTCACGAGTGACGGTCTGTAAAATTTCTTTTGCAGAAGCAGGAAGATATACCGCGCCCGTCAGCTGTATCGGCGCATCCATCCTCTCCCCAGCCAGCTCAATCACATTCCCGTCCACAGAAAGCACAGCTGGCTCTTTGTGAATGATTTCAAACCCCGTCAGGCGGGTTTCATCTGAAGAGAACGGAAAAACACGCAGCTCAAGCCTGTTGTTTCCAACATACCGCAGCAGGCCGGGATCCCTTTTAGTTGTGGTTATTTGCCGATATATCCACTCGGCGGCGCGTTTATCAGTCAGTAGTCCATACTTTTTTTCTCCCTCAACAACCAGATAATAGTTGCTGACATAACAACCTTCAGGAAGCATAAAATCGGTCTTGTACTCTGCCATTGAAAAGTGTGAGTTTGTCAGGGTCAGATGCACCCAGCTGCGCCATGCTTTTTCACTGGTATCATATGTTGATTCCACCTTAACCCCATGCAGCCGCACTGGCGCTGTCTGCTGCGGTCTGAGTGTTTCTTCCGGGCTTTCACCCAGAATCACCTGTCTGATCAACGCCTCCTTGTCCCTGGACAATGTCAGGTTATCTGTGACGATGTAGCGGTACCAGGCAGAAAGCAGCGGTGTTTGCTGGCTGAAAACCGGCAGAATGAATTCATCTCGGCTTGTGTTCTGCTCAACATGATCCAGGGTTCTTTTGATTCCGTTTCTGTTTACACGAACAGGTTGTCCTTCCTGATAGGAAGGGTTCACCGCGACTGTCATGGCCTTTGCAAGGTTCACCTTGTCACCGTAATAAAACGCCGTAATGCTTAGTGGCAGCACCAACGTCAGCAACACTCCGGCCGCAAGCGCTTTTCTTTGACTGTAATGCTGGCGCAGATAGCACAAATCAATATGCAGGGATCGGATATGGATGAGAAACAAAAAGATGGGTGTAAGGATTAAGAAACCAGAACCCACCGCAATAATAGCGGGAATGGCAATGGGCATATACGGCAGGAATATCAGAAAGAAGTAAACGGTATATGGGAGCAAAAGCATTTTTCCCAGAAATATCATCAGCCTTATCTTCGGCTTTTCCCATTCGGGCAGAATCAGAAGTGCTCCGCAGATGGCAGCCGCGATAAAAAAGCCGGGGTGTGAAAAATTGCCGAAAGGCCCGTAGGTGGAAAGGTTCAAAGTAAGCCCCAACAGCGGGAATATCAGCACAAAGGGGAGAATCAGTTTTTTCCAGAAATCTGGTTTTCGGCTTAGAAAGATGAAGACTACGCGGGTGAGAAAGAATAGAAAAGCAATGGAGCTCAGTACAAACACAATCAGCAAGGTATGCTCCAGGAACTCACTTGAACCGTTGATCATTGGCACTAATGCTACAAAAAACAGATACCATGCAAAAGGAATGCAAATGGCAAAAACCACATCGTTGATGATCTTCGTCTCACCCCTTTTGGGCGTCAGCCAGAAAACAGTCAAAAGCATGGCATAAGCCAGAGCCGGAACCGTTAGGGCTTCAAGAACAATCACCGGCTCAAGGTCAAACATCATCCAACTGGGAACCGAACTCGGAATCAGCGAACCCCGCATAACAAGGGAAGCATATACCACAGGAACACAAACAGAAAAGACAGCCATGCCAAACCAGGGTACAATCTCTTTTTTACGGACAAGGCAAAGGATGGCATATACAGCGGTTGCAACAATGAACAGCAAAATCACCACCCCAAAACTGTACCAATCAGCCACCTGCCCCATGTTCATCAGAGGGGAGATGACGGAAAAAATCTTTCCCAACACAGCGAGAATCAGTATTTGAGGCAATGTGATCGTTAAAAACACCCATATTGGTTTTCTCATTGTTTGCACGGCATTTCCTCCTTTTTGGATCCGGGACTTTTCTTTTTCTTTATCCTTCTAAAGGCAGCGTCTGTGATGCTGTAGAATAGAAGAAGTATTGTAACGTATACGACGATTCCAACGATTTTATGCGCGGTGTCGGTCTTAAGAAAAGGAAAGTTGTTGCCAGCGGAAAGCAACGGGATGGAAATGATAATTCTTGCAGCCGTTGCGTAAACGCACAGAAGCCATGATCCGGCAAGAGCGCAGCCCTGAAGCAGTATTTTACCGGATGTTTTGCTGAAATAATGCACAAAAGATACGATGGTCATGGTGTAAATGAGGATTAGGTAGTTCATCCCCGCACAGCTTTTTCCGATCACAATGCCACTGGCAAGATTCGCATACCCGGCGCTTTCATCATATGTGAAGGGGATGCCCGTGAAGGCTGATACGAGAAAGGTGATCGGAGACAGCAAAAACAAAAGCTCCCGCGTGGAAGCAAGACTATAAAACAGCTTGCCGGCAAAGGCAAGAACCGCTGCCAGGGTGTAAAAAAATAAATTCGGTTTGATATCAGTGTAAACCTGCCGTATTCTGGCGATAAAGTCTGGTTTCCGAGGTTGCTCTGGTGATACTATATTCTTATTCTCTTCCATGGCACATACCTCACTGGTATAGTGTAGCTTCAAAACATGTTCCTGCTGTTTTTGAGCCAGGCTTCAAGCTTTTATTCGTTCACGGGGATTCAAACAATTCATCCCCTGAAACACTTTTGCCTTTCAGAACAAAGCATGATATACGCAGTAACCTGAAGCATCTATTGAAACAGACGTGCACAGGCCGGTGTTTGTTCCAAAAATACCTGGATCATTCGAACATTGGCCTTCGCTTGCGCAAAGATATGCTGAGAATGATGCCCACCGCCACCAGGTTTGTGGTAACTGAGCTGACGCCATAGCTGATAAACGGCAGCGGAATACCCGTAACTGGAAGCAGACCGATATTCATACCGATATTCTCCAAAAAATGTGCGAACATCATTGCGACAAGGCCCATGACGATATATGCCCCGTAACGCTCGCTGGAATACCATGCAATGTAGATGCACCGTGAGAAAAAGACCAGAAAAAGAATGATCAGAGCTGCCGCGCCAAAAAATCCTAACTCCTCCGCAACCACTGAGAACATAAAATCGGTTTGGGCTTCAGGAACGGTTTCAGCGGCAAGGCCATTACCCCACCCTCGGCCCCACAGCTGCCCCGAGCCTGCATATTGGATTGCCAGCCGAACCTGATAATTAATGCCCAGTGGATCGGCTTCTTTGTTGAAAAAGCTGTAAAACCGGTCTTGCATATAGCCCGGAAGCAGTTGATACAAACCGGTGTAGTAAACCAGCAACAGGCCGCCTGCCGCCGTGCCGATTCCCGTGAAGATATACTTGTAAGGAATACCGGCAAAAAAGACCATTACAAGAAAGATAAACACATAGACAAGACTTGTCCCGAAATCAGGCTGCAGCATCACAAGGAAAATCGGAACCGCTGTAAAGAATATCAGCTTCAGGTAATTGTATTTTCCCGTTTTCATTACAATGTTTTCAAGATACAACGCGTTCATCACCACAAAGGTGACCTTCCCAACCTCGGAGGGCTGATAGGTGAAAAGCCCAAGATCCAGCCAGGCCTGGGTTCCTGTTTCTTCCGCGCCTTTGCCGATGATCAGCACCAGAACCAGCAACAACGTTGTAAAACCGTATGCCGCGAACCCCAGAATCTTTAAATCCTTATAATCCAACAGGCTGAGGATCACCATGGCGATGCCCCCGCCGACAATACCGATAGCTTGTTTGATCAGGCTTTGGGGGCTGTTGATTTGGTTGGTCACACTTATGATCATGATCATCCCGAAAGCGTTCAGTGCGATCACGCACAGCACCAGAAACCAGTCATAGTGCTTCAATACATTTAACCCCTGGCTTTTTTCTAATTGCAGCATGGAACTTTGTTTTCCTTCCCATATTGATATCCGGAATTCAATTGATTTCGGGGTAAAAGAATGAACCCACAGGTTGCGGGTTTACCTGCCGGACAGGGCATGGCAGTTTTGTTGCCAAAACGTATACTATCTTATCGTTCTGCCTGGCAATAGCAATGGTAACAGGCTACAAACCATTACCATTCCCGATTATCAGGGGCGCCCTTTGCTGTGTCTTCAACAGATTCCTCCTGATCCGTATCTTCCTAGTCGGCCTGCACTTCCCTGGATTCCTCTTTATTACTCTGCGTTTCCCCGGGTTCTGCTACATCATCCGGCGTTTCCCCAGGCTCTGCTTTATCAGCCGGTGCTTCGTTGGAGTCCTCTACATCAGCCACTGATTCCTCATTATCGTCCAGTGCTTCACTGGATTCCCCTTTACCGCCAGGTACCTCGCTGGGTTCTTCTTCGCTTTGCGGGTTTTGCCCTTCGTCAGAAGATGGAACTGGAGGTTGTTCCTGTTCAATCCTGTCGAGAACATCCCGGTATTGGCTTGGTTGGTATGGAGTATCTACATCTGCCTGTTTTTTCAAGTGAAGCCGCCTAAAAATGAACACGATAATAAAGGTAAGTGCAAACAGCCCCCCGATGACCTGGTTCACATTCACACCATTGACCCGTAAATCCGGGCGCATGCTGTCAATGAACAACCTGGCGCATCCGTAGACTACCATATACAGGGAAAAAACTTCACCTTCAAGTTTTTTTCTTTTTCTGAACCAGGCAAGTATAAAAAACGCTGCCAGGTTCCAGAGCGACTCGTATAAAAACAGCGGATGGACCAAATCAGGGGTCGTTCTTTGAATAATATCTCCCGTCATACCCCAGGGCAAGTTGGTGGAAGGGCCATAAAGTTCCTGGTTCACGAAGTTGCCCCACCGGCCTATGGACTGTCCAAGAGGAAGATAAACCGCAAGATGATCGAGCACCTGTAACGTATTGATTTTACGATTACGGCAGAAAATGAAAATCGTTATAATGCCCAAAACGATTCCGCCGTATATGGCAAGACCGCCCTCCCAGATTTTTATGATATCTATCGGGTTCGGGGAATAAAGCTCCCAATTCACAAGGACATAAAAAATCCTTGCACCGATAATACCAATGGGTGCCGTAAACAGCAGCATGTCTGTCAGGTCGTCCTGCTTCAGACCATATTTTTCGCTGTTTCTGAGCACACCGGTGATGATCACTAAAAACGCCAGAGCAGTGATGATACCATACCAATGTACCGTAAACGGACCAAGTGTGAACAGCACCGGGTTCAGCTCCAGGTGAATCCCCAGTTTTGGAAAATCAATATGATTGAGCATATTCATCCCTCACATTCTTTTTCTATAGGTTTTTCCCGGATTTTCATTGCCGGTGAACAATTCCGGTTCAGTAGAGCCATGAATCCCTGATAGAGGCAGCCGTTTCCATGATCAACTTTCCATCAGACCGGTGTTGATTGCTCAAAGTATATAAGGAAACGCAGTGGTATTATAACAACGGAAGCGATTGCTTGCAATCGCAACACACCCGGGTTGCTTGGGCGAGCAACCAGTATGCTTGGGCGAGCAGCCAGGACGCTTGGGTGAGCAACCAGGACGCTTGGGCGAGCAACAAGCTTTAGCTTGTGACCAGCCAAGCTTTAGCTTGTGACCAGCCAGGCTTTAGC
>CAYVFB010000066.1:0-19352 GCA_964450305.1 uncultured Ruminiclostridium sp. | reverse complement strand
GTGGTGGCGGGTACCGATTACCTTAATCAGGCGGCGAGCATTGAATAACGGGTCGTTCAATGCTGGATTTTGCTTACAAAATCTTCTTCTCCCGCCTCGATATAATGGTGTGTTGCGATTGCATGCAATCGCTTCCGTTATTATAACATGATATCATTTCTGAAAGATACTCTCTTGCTTTTATTTCACGGAATTTGTAAAGGAGAAAGGAGAGACGGGAAACGGGAAGGAAAAGGAGAAAGGCAATGCCTTTGAGCAGTCCCTCCACGACCCAAGTGCCGTCAACACGAAACCTTGACAGGTTTCACAGGAGTAGCAATCTAAAACCCCATCAGGATAGAAAATTACGATACACGGGAATACTAATACTGGATCTACACTGGAACCCTTGGAAATCACGATATAAATTGCATTTGGCTGTAGGGCTGTGCTATAATTATAAGGTTAGTGATTTAAACTTAGTTGTAAACATACTCATTACATAAATAACGGTATTTGAACCGTGTTACGATAGCCAGTCACATACAGTTTGAAGGGCGCAACATGGAACATAGCAGCAAGTACAAATGGAGGATCAATTGTGGCAAACAAAAAACAGAATAAGTTGAAGATCATTCCCCTGGGAGGCATCGAAGAGATTGGAAAGAACATGACCGTCTTTGAATACGGGGACAGCATGTTTGTGGTAGACTGTGGGGTTGCTTTCCCGGAAGACGAAATGCTGGGGATCGATCTTGTCATTCCGGATGTAACCTATCTTGAAAAAAATGCAGACAGGTTGAAAGGGATAGTAGTAACCCACGGGCATGAGGATCATATCGGTGCTTTGCCCTATGTCTTGAAAAAAGTAAAAACTCCCGTTTATGGGACAGAATTGACCCTGGCGCTGATCGAAAACAAACTGGTCGAGCACCAGATGCTTAGTGATTGTGAACTGAAAAAGGTGAAAGCAGGCGAAACAATCGAACTGGGCGCCTTTAAGGTAGAGTTTATTCGATCCACCCACAGCATTGCCGATAGCGTTGCTTTGGCTGTTTTCACGCCGGTGGGTGTTGTTCTGCACACATCAGACTTCAAAATCGACCAAACCCCCATAGAGGGAGAGCCCATAGACCTGGCGCGTATTGCCGAGCTGGGGAAAAAGGGAGTGCTGTTACTGATGGCCGACAGCACCAATGTGGAACGCCCCGGGTACACGATGAGTGAAAGAACAGTGGGAGAGACACTGGATACGGTGTTTAAGGATGCAAAAACCAGAATTATCGCAGCCACCTTTGCTTCCAATATTCACCGCATTCAGCAAATCGTCAACTCCGCCGTGAAGTTTGGACGCAAGGTTGCTCTAAGCGGGCGCAGCATGGTGAATGTCGTTACAACAGCCATGAAGCTGGGTTATCTGAATATCCCCCCCGATGTTTTGCTGGATATTGATAAGATTCAAAAGCTGCCGGACGAGCAGATCGTTTTGATTACAACGGGCAGCCAGGGTGAGCCCATGTCTGCTCTGACCAGGATGGCTTCGGCTACACACCGCAAGGTTGGTATCGAAAAGGGTGATCTGGTCATCATCTCCGCCAGCCCCATTCCGGGCAATGAGAAGTATGTGTCCCGTGTCATCAATGACCTGTTCAAGCATGGCGCTGATGTCATTTATGAAGCCTTGGCGGAAGTCCATGTATCCGGGCATGCCCGTCAGGAAGAGCTGAAGCTGATTCACCGCCTTGTTCGACCCAGGTATTTCATGCCGGTTCACGGCGAATTCCGTCATTTAAAGCAACACGCAAACCTGGCTCAGTCTCTGGGCATGCAGGAGGAAGACATCTTCCTGATGGAGAACGGGGATGTACTGGAATTATCGCAAAAATCCGCACAGATCACAGGCTCGGTTCAGGCAGGCAGTATTTTAATCGACGGGCTTGGTGTGGGAGATGTGGGGAATGTGGTTTTAAAGGACAGGAAGCATTTATCCGAAGATGGCCTGATAGTGGTCGTCGCAACGGTGAATGCCGAAGGGAAGCTTCTTACCGAACCGGAGGTCATTTCCAGAGGCTTCGTCTATGTAAAGGAATCCGAGACACTCATTGACGAAATCCGCGACCTGGCAAAGGAATCCCTGAATAAATATCTTGCAAAGCGCAAAAATGGATATACGACCATCAAGAACGGTATAAAAGATGATTTAGGATCCTATCTTTACCAGAAAACAAAGCGAAAACCGATGATATTACCCGTCATCATTGAAATCCCTTCCTGATAAGAAAGGGGTTTTTCGTTAGTATAATAAATTCACCGAGGTCTTTTCCAATCATGGTAAACGGCTTGAAATATTTATTGCCGCAGCCGAAGAACCTGTTAATTGCACACGAATTCATGGTATATATAACTATACATAAATCAGGGTATATTGCGTGAAACCGCATTGATAAAAATGAAGGTGATGAAACTGCGGCGTACAAAGCTGAAAATATGGATTATTGGAATAAACATAGAACCGGAATCCAAGTATTTATCACAGCTAATGAAGCGATTGGAACAGGAGCTTCCGTTTCAGGCTGAGTTGAGATTGTTGACATGGAACCGGGCTTTCGACACGCTCATGGATGCCTTGAAAAACGATTCGGCACCGGATATTTTCTCCATCGGCACCACATGGGTTCATACGCTCGGCTATTTGCAGTATCTGGCTCCCTTGCCTGATTCCTTTAAAATGAGGCCGCTTCTGGCTCCATGGTTGAGCGATGTTATCCGGGTGAATGGAATAAACCATGCCGTCCCCTTTTTATCCGAGGTTTATGTTTTAATGGCAAAACAAAAAACATTGGATACCCTGGGCATTCAAAGAGATGACCTGAAAGACTGGGACAGCTTTTTCGCTTCCTGCATGAAAATAAATGAAAGCTTTAAGACCAGGGGAGTTGAGCATATCCCGCTGGCGATCCCTCTGCGACCCGAGCTTGGAACAATGCACCGCTATTTCACGTGGCTTTTCAAGAGTGGATGGACGTTTCCGCCCCTTCGTCCGGGAATGAACAATATTTTAAGAAATGAAATTTCAAATAAAACACTCAATTTCATATCCAGGGTTCTTCTTTCATCAGGGGCAGATTTGAAAGCTCTTAATACGGATACACAGTCCCTTATGGAAAGGTTTGAATCACCTGAAAATGTTTTTACTTTTTTTATTGGAAATGGCAACGCTTACTTAACGAATATGATGAACAAAACTGCAAACAAGGATATTGTTCTGTATCCCATTCCTTCACTGGTGCCTGATGGTAAAACCTTCGGCGGGGGATCGGTGCTTACCGTCGCTTCCGCATGCAAGCACCAGGAGCTGGCCTGGCAGGTGGTAGAAAAGCTTTCCAGTGAAGAAGTGATGACGGAGCTCAGTACATCCATAGGTAGTATTTCTCCCTATGAAGGCGGATTTTGGGATAAGCATTCAGATGATCCGAATATATGCGTACTAAAGGATGAGTTCAGTCAATCCAAATCGTATATTCATCATCCCGTCTGGTATGTGATCGAGCAAATCCTCGGTGACGCTATTGCGTTCTTCTTTTGGGATTCCATTGGAAAAAGGAGTTTAGATTCGTTCAAAGTCTCTGACAAGATGATGGAAGAGCTAGACAATAAAGTTATCGATGTGTTAAACATGATGTGGGAGTTGGAGGAAGATGAAACGGGAAGAATATAGTAAAATACTCGAGATAGGTGTTCTTGCCGCTGAATTGTTAACTTTCTCCGGGTATTCAGGGGCAATCTACGGTGATTTATGCCTGTACTTTTTCGAACAACTGGGCAATTGCCTGGAACGATTGCGGTTGTACATTTATGATGAATCCAAAAAAATTTTTAAGGAAGAAGCCGTCTGCACCACTACCGGGATCGTCCAGGGACAGGATTTGGTGCCGTTATACCAGCTTCCCGATGAGGTTCAGAAGGAAGGAAAAGCGACACAGCACTATCACGAAAACGAATACAGTCTGTTCATTCCGCTTTGTGCCAGGAATCAATTCTTCGGCCTGCTGGTGCTTGAGGGATGTAAACCATGGAATAGCAGCATCAAGTATCTTGAAATGATGGGAAAATCGGTTGCGATTGGGCTGCGGCAAATGATGATAACCCACAGCGACAACCGCCTGCTTTCATTTTTCAATGAAACGGTGGATATCGCGAACAGCTTTCATATGTCGAATTCCATTGAACAACTGGTGAAAACCTTCGCAAGACAAGCGGTCAGACATTTGGATTTTGATCGTGTCACCGTGGTTATCAACAGCTATACCGCATACCAAAAGGATTTCATTTTTTGTGTCACGTCCTGGGGTATGGAAAAGGTGATTGAAAAAATTGATAAGCTGCCTGAGAATATTACCCAGCCGCTGTCCGTTCTCGGAAATACCGGATATTGGTTCCCACTTTTTGCCCACAAAAAAGCGATAGGTCTTATTCTATTTGACAACCTTTATTCCCATTATAAAATCCCTGAGAACTTTCTGCATATGTTGACCCCTCTATGCAGCCAGTTTTCAGCAACCATCAACAACCTTCATTTAATACAGGATATTCAGCGCGCCTCTCAGCGCGACAAGCTAACGGATTTGTATAACAGGGCCTACTTTGAAGTGAAGCTGACACAAATGGACACAGAAGAAAATTACCCATTGTCCTACATTATTGGTGATGTAAACGGATTGAAAATCACCAACGATATTTTCGGGCATTTTGAAGGCGATGTCATTTTGAAGGAGATAGCCAGTTTACTCAAAGGCGTATGCCGAAAGGATGATGTGATTGCCCGGTGGGGTGGTGATGAATTTGTGATCCTGCTTCCAAGAACAAACGAAAAAAGGGCTGAAGCATTGATTCAGGAAGTAAAGCAAAAGTGTAAAGCAACCCGCGGCACAAAAATTCAACTGAGTATTTCCTTGGGATGTGCCACAAAAAAGAACATTTCAAGCGATTTGCAGTATGTCATGAAAAAGGCGGAAGAGAGGATGTACAGAAACAAGCTTCTGGAGAGAACTTATTTCCGCAACACCTTTATCGCAATGATGCGTGAGTTGCTTCACAAGAATTGCCAGGAACCGGAGGATCATATAGACAGGATGGATTCCATTTCCGCTATGCTTGGGAAGGCCATGGACCTTAGTAGCAATGAGTTGGAAGAGCTGAGGCTGTTGGCGATGCTGCATGATATTGGCAAGGTTGCCATCAGCCAGGAGATTCTGAACAAGCCGAGAAAGCTGACCAGGGACGAATGGTCCGAGGTGCGCAAGCATTCAGAGGCAGGCTACAGAATCGCCCAGGCATCGCCTGAATTATCCAGGATTGCGGGCTTTATACTGTTTCATCATGAAAGGTGGGATGGAAAGGGTTACCCGATGGGGAAGAAGGGTATCGAAATTCCCTTACTGTCCAGAATCATTGCTGTTATTGATGCTTATGACGTGATGACCCATGAACGGGTCTATAAGAAGGCCATGTCTCATGAAGAAGCCGTTGAGGAGCTTAAACGTGGAGCCGGTACTCAGTTTGATCCTGAAATTGTTGAAGCATTCCTGGAGCTTGAAAAGACAATGTCATTCCATCAGTAAGTCGGCCAAAATTCAATGAGCGTTTGCGCAAAATGTGTACCAAACCACGTCTTTGCCTGCAAAATATGTATGGGTGTTGAAGGCGCCTCCTGCACTCAAAAAAAATCATGTTTTGACTTATATGCTTTTTGTGCAGCTAAGTATAAAACTGTCTGCGATAGTTATGAACGGTTCGTGAGTACTTGATAAATTATGATAAAATGGTAAAACCCCGGTAGCAGTGCTTCCGGGGTTTTGCCATTGTTCTATTAAAGAGGAGGTTATGAATAAGCTATTTACGGTTCCAAACCATGTCGTTCAGGCGAAGTTCATTTTTAAAGGAAAGAATTTTAGTGTCCCGATTGATTAAAACGACCTCAATTCCGATCATTTCCGCCCAATCCAACATATGCCCGGTGGTAACGGCGTAGGAGAACCCTGTATGATGGGCGCCCCCTGCCAGAATCCAGGCCTGCGCACCCTCGCGCAACGAAGGCTGCGGCTTCCAAAGTACCCTTGCTACCGGCAGGCGGGGCATGTCATGCATGGGCTCAAATGCGTCCACCTCATTGACGATCAGTCGGAAACGTCCTCCCATATCGACCAGTGACGCGGCAATCGCAGCACCGTTCCTTCCGTTGAAAACAAGCCTTGCCGGGTCGGCCTTTCCGCCGATGCCCAGAGGGTGTACTTCAACCGTCGGTTTTGCGTTTGCCAGGGTGGGGCATACCTCCAGCATGTGGGCTCCAAGAATCATTTCATTCCCGGACTCCAGGTGATAGGTATAGTCTTCCATAAAGGAGGTTCCTTCGGGCAGTCCCTGATTCATGATCTTCATGATACGCACCAGCGCCGAGGTCTTCCAGTCCCCTTCACCGCCAAAGCCGTAGCCTTCTGCCATGAGGCGCTGTGCTGCCAGCCCCGGCAGCTGTTTCAGGCCGTGAAGATCTTCAAAGGTGGTGGTAAATGCGGTATAACCGCCGTCGGTCAGGAAGCCTTTTATGGCCAGTTCCATTCTGGCCTGCTCGCGGATGGCATCCAGGGCTTCTCCGGGTTGTGTGGCTTCCGGGGTGAAATGATATAAGGTTCTGTATTCTTCAATCAACTGATCCACTTCGTTTTCCGAAACAGAGCGCACTCTTTGCACCAGATCACCAATGCCATAACCATCGATGGACCAACCAAAGCGAATTTGTGCCTCCACCTTGTCCCCCTCGGTAACAGCAACCTGACGCATGTTGTCGCCAAACCTGGCAATCTTAAGTTGCTTGCCTTCCTGACAGGCAATGGCGGCATTCATCCAAACCTGAATCTCACTGCAGACCTGAGGATCCTTCCAGAAACCCACAACAACCTTGCGGGGCAGGCGCAGGCGGGCACCAATGAAACCATATTCTCTGTCACCATGGGCAGATTGGTTCAGGTTCATGAAATCCATGTCGATGGTTCCCCACGGAATATCGCGGTTGAATTGGGTGTGCAGGTGGAGCAGCGGCTTGTTTAGTTCGAGAAGCCCGGAAATCCACATTTTTGCGGGTGAGAACGTATGCATCCAGGTGATCAGCCCCGCGCAGGTACTGTCGTTATTGGCTTGCATACACAGACTGCGGATCTCCTCCGGGGTTGTTAATACGGGCTTGAACAAAACCTTGCAGTGTGAAAAGGAATTTTGATCCAGCCAGTCAGCAATGATTTGTGAATGGGCATTTACCTCATTCAGGGTTTCCGGCCCATACAGGTGTTGGCTGCCAGTGATAAACCAAAAAACAGATGACTTTGATTGCATATGCTTACCTCCTTGCGATAAAACCTTAAACATATTCTCTCATTACCTTACTCAAACTTGCTGAAGATGTATGCACAAGTTTATACTCACATTATAATCATTGGTGCTGATAAATGCAAATTATTTTCATTGATTCATGACGGGCACAGCCTGTCATCCTGAACGAAGTGAAGGATCTTCGCATTACTGCTGACAGGATCCTTCGTTGCGCTCAGCAGACAGCGCTCAGGATAAAGACATCCCTGTGCAGCAACTTTTGAAATGACTAAAGGGGTGTGAACAGCAGCATGTTGTACGCACAAGTAATATGTGTTATAATCATTGTGTTTGGAAACATGTAGGGTAACCAATCCTGGAATAAATGATATTGCAGTTGATTACAATGGATGATTGGACGGTGACATGCTTGAAGGATGAGAAACCAAAATACCAGTTACTGAAGGATTACCTGAAAGAGCTGATCAACAGTGATAAGCTAAAACCAGGCAGTAAAATTGCCTCGGAGAACGAGCTGGCTCATCAGTTTCAAATCAGTCGGCATACAGTACGAAAATCTATCGGTGATCTTGTATCCGAGGGCTGGCTGGTCTCCTTCCAGGGAAAGGGAACCTTTGTCAGGGGCTCGCAAAGAAGCCGGCAAAGCCGCATCATCGGCGTTGTCACAACCTATCTCAATGACTATATCTTTCCCTCCATCATTCGGGGGATCGATGAGGTGCTGAGCTGTAACGGTTATAACCTCGTACTCGGACACACCGGCAACCAGTTCGAAAAAGAGAAAACATGTCTGACCAACCTGCTCAACCAGGATATAGACGGGTTAATCGTAGAAACCACAAAAAGCGCGCTGCCAAATCCCAACCTGGATCTTTACAGGAAATTTCAGCAGCAAACTGTGCCGATTTTGTTCATGCATGGCAGCTACAAGGGTTTTCAGGCGTCTTCCATCTATGAGGATGACACTGCTGCCGGGTATCTTGCCACAAAGCATTTAATCAGCCTGGGGCATGAAAAAATTGGTGGTATTTTTAAGATGGATGACATCCAGGGGCATGCTCGTTATGAAGGTTTTGTAAAAGCGCACCGGGAAACAGGCCTTCCCATTACAGATAAACGCATTATCTGGTTTGATACCCATGATGTTCATTTCAAGCTGGGAAAGCCGCCCAACGCTTATATCGATGGTTTTCTATCAGACTGTACCGGGATAGTTTGTTATAATGATCAGATAAGCCTTGAAATCATTGATATCGCAAGGCTAAAAGGGATTGCCATACCGGGGCAATTGTCCATGGTCAGCTTCGATGATTCGAACCTGGCAGTTGTATCCGAGGTGAAGCTTACCACGGTGGCACATCCGAAGGAGAAACTCGGAAGAGAAGCCGCGGAATTGATCATGAAAATGATCGCCGAACCGAGTAAAAACTTCGATGTGAAAATGAAGCCCCAGCTTGTAATCCGAGGCAGTACGGGGGCGGTTGGCAATAAAGCTCTTTGAAGCAGTGAATGATTTGTTCAGGATAAATAAAACAACCCAGGTCCCGAATGGTGACCCTTTGCGGTTAAAAGCATTAGTAACAGGAGGGTGTTTATATGCTGGAAAAATTGAAAGAACAGGTTTTACAGGCAAATTTAGCGCTTCCCCGGTATGGTTTGGTGACCTTTACCTGGGGTAATGTCAGCGCTATTGACAGGGAAACAGGGCTTGTGGTCATCAAACCCAGTGGGGTGTCTTATGACGCAATGACGACGGAAGACCTTGTTGTGGTGGATTTAGACGGGAATAGGGTGGAGGGCAAGCTGAAGCCTTCGTCAGACACGCCGACACACCTGGTTTTCTACAGGCATTTTCAAGCTATCGGCGGTGTTGTCCACACCCATTCACCATGGGCAACGAGCTTCGCCCAGGCTGGAAGAGGAATTCCCGCTCTGGGTACTACCCACGCTGATTATTTTTATGGAGAAATACCCTGCACGCGTAAAATGACCCCGGAAGAAGTAAACAGCGCATATGAGGAAGAAACCGGCCTGGTGGTTCTGGAGGCTTTTGCAAAAAGAAACCCCATGGAAGTCCCGGCGGTTCTTGTAAACCAGCATGGGCCCTTCACCTGGGGAAAGGACGCGATGGACGCCGTTCATAATTCCGTTGTCCTTGAAGAAGTCGCTAAAATTGCCTTCCATACCATACTGCTGAACCCAGGGATTGGTACAATGGATCAAGTACTGCTAAACAAGCACTTTTTGCGCAAACACGGCGCGAATGCCTACTATGGGCAATAACCAGCCAACCATCAAAGGCCGGGTTTTTCTTTCAATGGAAGCCAAAATTCAGTCAACGTACCCTCACCGGGGAGATCCCTCTGAGGGTACACTTCCATTTCCGGTGCATTGGCATGTGTGTAAAGTCGGTTTTTTTTCGATCCTTACCTTAACCATGTTCTGCCTCCAAACATAAAGATGAGTAAATTGCACCAGAGAAGCCATTGGAGTTATGATGCTTTCTACTTCCGTTACAAACCCAGTTGTCGGGATATTTCCGCCTGATCCATGATATTGGATGAAATGCCCATTTGCCCGACAGCTGCCAGATCAAAAATACGGGTTGAGAAAGTATTTGCGATGGTTTCTTCGTCCATATCAAGGATTCCGTTCATGAATGTGCTTACGCTGATAGCTTCTTGTAAAACAAAATATCTTGCACCGCACATAGGAACGATATCCCTCAGAGAGTCCTTCCATACACGGTTTGGAATATATACAGCAAGTTCCTGAATCTCAACCTGTTTCTTCTTGTTGAATGGCAAACCAAAAAGCTTCAGATTTTGTTCGGCGGTCCTGTTCCTTTCAACCACAAACAAACCAAGTTGACGGGTATACTCGACAAATTTACTGATTGGAGAGTGGCTGCCGTTCCCTTTGTTTTGAAAAAACTCAGTGCTGAGCAGGATAATCACATCATCGTTGCCAATGAGCGGTGAAAGAATAGAATAACTGACATGCTTCGGATTGTCGGCCTTTGGGTTATATTTAAGTGTATACTGCGGGCTTGCGGAGCCTGTTTGCGCTGCGTTTTTATCCAGCTTCAGCCTGTATTTTGCCAATGACATCATGGTTCCCCCCATATCAGTTTTTTTTATTATATATCAATTGTGGGGAAAATTCCACTGAATGCAAGCGCAAACTAATCAATGAACTTTAAAAGGCTTTTCATGCTTTTTGACAGTTCAGCCATCGCCTTCTCCCTGTCTTCACAGGAAGCAGTCTTCTTCACGCATATCATTGCCTGGTTTTCCAAAATAAGACTGCCTGCTTTGTTCATCGCGGATCGCACCGCGGCAACCTGCGTCAGGATTTCAATGCAGTCTTTATCTTCCTGAATCATCTTTTGAATGCCTCTAACCTGACCTTCAATCCGTTTCAGCCTTTTCAGCAGGTTTTCTTTGGATAGCACAGCTTCGTTACTTATCATACATCAACCTCAGTTTTCATAGAAAGAATTTTACCAAATGCACGAAGCCCCCTGGCTCTATTGCGTATTTTTAGCCCTTTGGGTTAAATAGCGTGTTGGGGGATGAACCGATTTCTGCTTCAGCGCTCATACGCATTTTGCAAGCAAAAACGTGGTTTGATGCACAATTCGTGCAAGCGCTCATTGAAAACACCTGGGAATCTGTCCGAAAATGAATCTACCGGGCAGACTCGGTATCATACGGCCAATCAATAATCCCGCCCAGGTCGTATACCTTTGTGTATCCCAGATTAACCAGGATTTTTGATGCTGTGGCGCTTCTGTTTCCGCTTCGGCAATATACGAAAAGAGTAGCATCTTTATCAGGTATTTCGGACTCAGCCTTATCTTCCAAATCACTTAAGGGAAGCAGTAAGCTGCCGGGAATATGTTTCTCCCGATATTCTTCTTCGGTTCTGACATCCAGCAGGATGATACTCTCATCGCTGTCAAGGCGTTTCTTTGCTTCATCAGCAGTAATCAAAGTGCTTGCAGCAGGGGCAGCGGTTATTTCATTACCAGGGGCGTTTAACTGTGGTGTTGTGGTAATCATATCCGTATCTCCTTCCTGTATTGTACATGCTGTCACTATAGTTCCCAGCAGGATAATCAATAGGACAGTTATCAAATTTCGCATGGCGATTGCCCTCCTTCCGGTTTTACCGTAGACTTATTTGAAGTAAAATACTTTTCTTTACATATTGTATACCCCCAGGGGGTATATGATAAACAATAAAATTAATGTTCTTCATGATATCAAGCAACAAATTAAATTAACCTCGAATAGAGCAAAACCTTTACTGATGTTGTAAGCAACTAAAAGCATAAAAAAGCACTCCGGAAACAAACTATGAAAGATGAAAAATTTGTAGGAGGCATGGCATGCATACGGTCTGGAAAGGTGCTATCAGCTTTGGTCTTGTGAATATTCCGATCAGGATGTTTACGGCTACAGAAAACAAGGACATCAAGTTCAGGTTTCTGCACAAAACCTGCAACACCCCCCTGAACTATAAAAAGGTATGTCCAAACTGCAATCAGGAAGTGAAGGAAGAGGACATTGTTCGTGGATATGAATACGAGCCCGGGCATTTTGTGGTTCTGAACGAGGCTGATCTGGAGGCTGTTCAAAAGCAGCCGGGCGTAAGAAACATAGAGATTCTGGACTTTGTGAACCTGTCAGAAATCGATCCGGTCTATTTTGATAAAAGCTATTACCTTTCTCCCCAGGACACCGGAGGCAAGGCTTATAATTTGCTGCGACAGGCCATGAACGATACCGGAAGGATCGCCATAGCCCGGGTGACCATTCGTTCGAAGCAAACCCTTGCCGCGCTTCGGGTATACAAGAATGCCCTCGTGATGGAAACCTTATTTTATGCTTCGGAGGTCAGACCCACAGCGCAAATTCCCGGCTTGCCGGAAAAAACAGATACACAGGCCAAGGAGCTTGATATTGCTGTAAAGCTGATTGATAGCCTGACCGCAGCCTTTGAACCCGAAAAATATACGGATGAATACGGTACAGCATTAACAGCGCTTATCCAGAAAAAGATTGAAGGCAAGGAAGTTCAGGTCGCTCCGCAGGCTCCAAAGCAAAACGTGATCGACCTGATGGAAGCACTGAAAGCGAGCCTGCAGGAAGCCAAAAAGAAAACCCCGGCGGAAAAATCGGGAACTAAAAAGAAATCAGCCGGGAAAGCTGTATAAGACATGGATTGGATGGAGCCGATGGAACCGGTTTTACGGGAAACCGTTATAAAGGGCGAGGATTGGGTGCATCAGATCAAATGGGATGGTATCCGTGGGTTATGCTATGTTGAACAGCGCCAAACCCGTTTATTTACCCGAAGCGGCAGAGAGAGGATAGATTGGTATCCTGAAATTGCTGGCATTAACCATATGCTCAACTGCAAAGAAGCTGTTCTTGATGGTGAGCTGATTGTTTTGAATGAAGAGGGAAGGCCATCATTTTATCTTGCCATGGCCCGGGAACGAGTGAAGCGGCAAGAGAGGCTGGCGCAGTACAGGGTGAAGTACCCTGTGCAATACATGATATTCGATATCCTGTACCGGGATGGGGTGGACATACGGGGAGCAACGCTTCAGGAAAGAAAGGTCATCCTTGAGAAAACCCTGAAGGGTGATGGGATGATTCAGGTTGTTTCCGACTATAGCGATGGAGAAGCTTTATTTCGTGCAATGCGGGAAAAGAGAATGGAGGGAATTGTTTCAAAACACATGTCCAGCCACTATATCGGTGGTAAAAAGCACCGGGAATGGTTTAAAACAAAGGTAAAAAAGAGGCTTCTGTGTGTTGTTTGCGGGGTGAAGCTGAAGGAAGGAGAAATTAAGTCCCTGGTATTGGGGATCTCTCAAAATGGTGGATTGATCCCTGTGGGGAATGTATCCTCGGGATTTTCCCATAAGGACAAAACCCTTCTGATGCAAGCATTGGACCAGCTACAGCAAAAAGAGTCACCTTTTGGCGAAGGGATCAAAGAAAAGGAGGTGATTTGGTTTCAGCCTGTTTTAACTGTTCAGGTTGTGTTTATGGAGCGAGAGCCTCAGGGCGGGTTGCGCCACCCCGTATTGGAAGGCTTCAGTGCAAAAAAGCCTGATGAAGCAACCGGAGAAGAGGAGATTGTATAAAATATTATGAAAAGCATAAATGCTTCAATAAAACTGTCAAACCCCGATAAGCTGCTTTTCCCGGAGGCGGGAATTACGAAACTGGATTATGCGAAAGCCCTGCATCAGTTATCTCCCTTTCTGCTTTACTATACAAAAAACCGGAACCTGACCACCATTCATTTTCCCGATGGAGCAGGGAAAAAATCTTATTACCAGAAAAGCATTCCATCCCATGCACCTGATTTTGTTGTCAGGCGGGAGATGGATGGGAATGAATTTGTGGTGCTGGATTCATTGGAAACCCTGTTATGGATGGGAAATATGGCCGCCCTTGAATTTCATATCCCCTTCAATGCCATGGATTCACCCGATTATCCTGACGCGCTGATCTTTGATCTGGATCCTTACGAAGGGCAGACTTTTCCGCAGGTGATCGAAGCAGCGTTAATCGTGCATGAAACCCTGGAGGAGCTTGGAATAAACAGCTTTTGCAAAACCTCCGGTGCGACGGGAATTCAGATAGCCATTCCAGCAGGGCGTAAGCTGCATTATGATACTGCCAGGGAGATCAATCAATTTTTTGGGCTTTATTTCGCGGGGAAGCATCCGAAGGTTTTCACCATCGAGCGCAAGGTCAACGCCCGGGGGAAAAAGCTTTATTTTGATTATTTACAGATGTGGAGAGGGAAAACGATTATTTCTCCCTACTCTCCCCGAGCAACAAAAACCGCGAATGTTTCCACTCCGCTTTTGTGGGAAGAGCTGAAGAAGGGGGTTGCTCCGGAAGATTTTACATTGAAAACCATTGGCAAGAGGTTAAAGAAACTGGGAGATATCTATCAGCCTGTTTTAACCTCCGCCATGGAACCGGGCCTGCAGGCCTTTTCAAACAAGATGGTGAAGGCTTGACTGTTAGCAACAATCAAGCCGATCCTGGATAGTCGTAAAGGTGTGAACCAGAATTAATATTTTTTAAGATCAATTTGCGTGATAGATGAGACAACCGTATGGGCTGGTGATAAATCCTGGACTCCGGAGTTCGGATTATCAAACCCAATGCAGATCATTCCGGCAACAATGGCGGCCTTCACTCCATGCTGGGAATCTTCAATGACAAGGCAATCTTTTGGGCTAACCTTTAATTTTTCTGCTGCCTTGAGGAAGATATCCGGAGCCGGTTTGCTGTTTTTCACTTCTTCTCCGCTGACAATCACTTCGAAATAGTGTATGATCCCAAGCTTAGCTAGAATCATTTCGATAAAACTCCTGCCGGAGGAAGACGCCAACCCGATTTTCATTCCAGCTTTTTTGGCTTCAGCCAATAGTTCCGGGATGCCGTCGACCGGCTCCAGCTGCCGGTTCCCCATCAAGAAATTGATATAATAATCCTGTTTTTCCAGCAATTGATCAACCGATGATGCCAGATTGTATTTTTCCTTCAGCTCCGCCCACATAATCGGGTTCGCCACGCCTACATACTTATTCAGTTCCTCATGGGAGACGTCTATCCCAAAGGATTTCATCGTCAGTTGATCAGACTCAAAATGGAATGGCTCACTGTCAATAATGACACCATCCATATCAAAAATTATCGCTTTTATCATGTATTCCTCCAATTTAATGCAAAGTGATACCTTATTTGTAACATTCTCTATTATAGCAAAAGAAGTAATTACCAGCAATCGCTGCACACCGGTGTTCTGGATACTTAGAGAAAGCGCATTATGGGCAGCGTTACTATTCATAGGTAAAAAAGGTACAGTTTGCAGGCCTGTCATGAACGAAGTGAAGGATCTTCGCATTACTCCTGATAAGATCTTTCGCTGCGCTCAGGATGACATCGCTGCACTCACAAGGCAGGTTGTCTTTCACCTCCTGGCCACTTATCCGCTTGCGTCGTGCACTTGTTTGGGATAAAATAAAAAGGAAAGTCCACACGTCTGACATCGGGAGGAAAGGGAAAACAACATGTTTAAGGTCTTTCTTGTTGAGGACGAGATCGTTGTGCGTGAAGGAATACGCAAAAATATCCTGTGGGAGCAGTATGGCTTTCAATATGCCGGTGACGCTCCTGACGGGGAGCTTGCCCTGCCCTTGATTCGGCAGATACAGCCTGATCTGCTGATTACAGACATAAGAATGCCTTTCATTGATGGCTTACAGCTGATCGAATTAATTCGTAGAGAACTGCCAAGAACAAAAATTGTCATCATCAGCGGATATGACGACTTTTCCTATGCACAGCAGGCTATTCGACTGGGTGTGGAGCAATATCTGTTAAAGCCCATCTCCAAAGACAAAATGGTGGAAATCCTGATTGCTCTGCAGAAAAAAATGGAGGCTGAAAGGCAGCAGCAAGAATTTTTGACCCGGTTTCAGCGTGAGGTGACAGAGTACGAAACCTTTTCCCGCAGGCGCTTTTTCGAGCAAATTGTCGTAGGTGGCATGAGCGCATTGGAAATCTCCGAAACAGCCAAGTCGATGGGCATCGACATCAATGCCCCGTTTTACAACATCGTCCTTTTTTCCCTTAGCAGTGCCCGATATGACGCCAGCGCACCGGAAGGTTACACCGATACTTTGGCGGCAATACAGGATACAATCCGGCAGTTTATCGTTTGCCACCCGGAATATCTTTTGTTCAGATGGAACGTTACCACACAGGCCTTTGTGGTGAAGGGCGAGCAAGAGGATATTGTTCAGCGAACTGAAGCCTGCATTGAGTACATTCAACGCTATTGTACCACTACAGGCGGGGATGTTAGCTGGCATATAGCACAAGGCACACCGGTACCGCGGCTGGGCAGCATTCCAGCCTGCTTTAACGAGGCAAGCCGTCTTTTGTCCTATCGTTATCTTTGCGCGGAAGATCATATCCTGTCGAGAGAAAGCATCCGGGAATACTGGAAAAGGAATGGTTCAGATATTGATAAAGCAAAAAAAGAAATCGATCAGGAGCATATCTGTAAATTCCTAAGCAACGGTGCCAGGGAAGAGATTGACCGTTTCATTGATCAGCTGCTGCAAGGCGCGGGCGAAGGGAATGTTTCCATGCCCTTGTATTGCAGGTATCTGACGATGACGGTTTATTTCGCGACGGTAAAGTATCTGGATTCGATTGACTGTTGCGCCGACAGCTTTTGGTCGTTGGAGCTGCAGCCCAACGACAACGTATCATCGCCGGAGGAAGCCCGGAAGTATATGCATCAGGTGATGGTACAGGCAATTGATCTGCGCGATAATGAAAGTAAAAAGCAACAGCGCGATCTTCTAACCCAGGCGATCAGGTTCATCGACAGCCATTTTTCAGAGGAGTCGATTTCTCTCGAACGTGCAGCCAGGAAAGTGAATGTCAGCCCCAATTACTTTTCGGCGATCTTCAGCCAGGAAGTGGGACAAACCTTCATAGAATACCTGACGAACAAACGCATTGACGAAGCAAAACGCTTGCTTCGCCAAACGGACAAGCGTTCCAGCGAGGTTGCTGCTGCGGTCGGGTATAAGGACTCTCACTATTTCAGCTTTGTGTTTAAAAAAGTGTCGGGCATAACGCCGAACGAATATCGCAAGGAAAGCAGACCGCAAGCATGACAGGGGTGTACAGTTTCTTGCGGTCAACAGTGAAAATGATGATTTGTGTTGGAACCAAATGAGCAGCAGGAGGTGCAAACGGAAGATGACCATGCAGAGCAGGCTCTGGAAGATGATCCTGATCGTCGCATTACCGCTGATGATCGTGATTATCGCGATCGCATTCATCGCAGTCGGGTATGCATTGCAGTATAATGCCATCCTGAACAATGTCACAACTGCTTCTGATTTCAACCAAAATTTTAAAGACGATATCGATCTGAAGATGTACTATTACGTGATCGACAGTCAATACTCGGAAGGCCTGCCGGTGAAAGAAGTGGAGTCCGCCGAGGCTATTGCGCGAAAGCTGTACGATACGACTACTGAAAACGACAGCCTTCGGGCTATTAGCAGTGTGTTGAACCTGTGCGACAATCTGAAGGGCAAGATCCAGCAAATCGCGGAAACAAAGGAATACGATTCCCGCATGAAACAGCTGGAGGACGACATCTATATTCTCACGGATCTGATTAAACGTTACATGTATAATTATCTATATTACGAGGCAGTGCATCTGAACGCTCTGCAAAAAACCATGATCACCAATATGATTGTTCTCATCGGTGTTGTTGTGATTGTATCTCTGATATTACTTTATTTCCTGCTGTACAAATCCAGGAAAGTAAGCCGCAGGATCGTGGATCCCATCGATAAGATCTGCCAACGGCTGAAGGATATCGGGAAGGGCAGCTTGCTGGTCTGTGAACCAATCCAGGCCGATGTGGAGGAGGTGCAGCTTCTTTCCAATGGGATAGAGAGAATGGTGGAGCGTCTGAAGCTGCAGATCGATAAAAACACCGAACAGGAAAAGCAGCGCAGACGAACCGAGCTGGCTTTGCTGCAGGCGCAGATCAATCCTCATTTTCTTTATAATACGCTGGATACCATTATCTGGTTGATCGAATCCCGGGAAATTGGAGAAGCGGTGAAAATGGTCAATAGCCTTTCCAACTACTTCCGGTTTTCATTAAGTCGCGGCAAGGATGTTATCACTCTTGCAGAGGAAGAACAACACATACGAAGCTATTTGGAAATACAACAAATGCGATACCGGGATCTGATCGAATACGAAATTGACATTCCGCAACAACTGAAATGCTATATGATTCCAAAGCTTACCCTGCAGCCACTGGTGGAGAACGCACTGTATCACGGCATCAAAACAAGGCGGCGGCAGGGTTTTATCCGGGTAACAGGCAGGGCGCAGAACGGATGTGTGATCCTGGAAGTGTTCGATGACGGCACCGGTATGGATCAGGAACGCCTCGATAAGGTGCGTGCATCTTTGGAGGACGGAAATTCTGAAGGGTTTGGAATGAGGGCAGTACGCCAGAGGATTCAAATCCTGTTCGGCATGGAATATGGCTTAACTGTAGACAGCTCACCGGATGATGGTACGAGGATCAGCGTGACAATTCCCATGCAAACAATGGTAGAAGCAGATAAATATGCTTGAATATGATAAGATTATCGGCGGGGGCATCGGTGAACAAAACAGTAACATCATTCACAAAGCCGGTGAGGCTGGAGATTCGTGACAAAAACCGGGCTGGGGAGGAGACGACTATGAGAAAAAGAATGTTTATAATCATTGCCTGCTTTGCATTTCTTGTTTGCGGCTGTGTAAAAAAAGAGCAACCCCCGGTCGAGGCTTCCAAAGAAAACCTGATTGTAGTCGGGTTTTCACAGGTTGGCGCTGAATCAGAATGGCGCGTAGCCAACACCGAAAGTATGAAATCGGCACTGAGCGTCAAAAACGGATATGAATTGATTTATGACGATGCCCGGCAGGAGCAGGAAAATCAAATCCGGGCCATCCGGAATTTTATCCAGCAGAAAGTGGACTATATTGTGTTCTCTCCCAAGGTTGAAACGGGTTGGAACTCGATCCTGCAGGAAGCGAAGGAGGCAGACGTTCCCGTGATCATGATAGACCGTGATATTGATGCGGCGGAGGGTTTATATACGGCGTATATCGGCTCTGACTTCCGTGAAGAAGGGGAAAAAGCTGTCTCATGGCTGGAAAACCTGTTTGAAAAGCAGGGAAGAACAAATGACCCGGTACGGATCGTCCTTTTCGATAATCAGCGGTATCACGCGTGTGCCGCACAGCTTATCCCCCGCCTTTACAGGGAAGCCGGAGGGGCGGGTTGCGATTATCATGCGGCCCAGTGCGTTGACGGCGCGCAGCCGTTCCACGTCCGCGATAAAC
>CAYVFB010000065.1:0-19431 GCA_964450305.1 uncultured Ruminiclostridium sp. | reverse complement strand
CAATAACGAAACCACCTTTCCAATTCAATTTGTTAAACAGCCATGATGGGCATACAAGACTAAATGTCTTTAAAGCCATTGATTTCAGAAACAAAACGCAAAATGGTTTCCCTTTCTGTAGCCCATGAGGTCACAAGACGGATGGCAGCGTGTCCGCTATCAACTTTTTTCCAGATATAAAAATCAAAATTCTCAAGCAGCCTTTGGATTAACCGGTTGGGAAGTATCGGGAATATTTGATTGGAGGGGGATTCGCAAAGGAAGGCATGGCCTGCTTCCCGAAAGCCCTGGCGCAGCAGAGAAGCCATATTGTTTGCATGCCTTGCCAGTTTGAAATACAGATCATCCGTGAATAACGCAAGAAACTGTATGCCAAGGATTCTTCCCTTGGCCAGCATCGCACCTCTTTGCTTGATAAAAAAGCGAAAATCACTTTTCAGGGAGTCATTGCAGATAACAAGTGCTTCTCCAAGCAACGCACCATTTTTTGTTCCGCCGATATAGAACGCGTCCACCAACCGGCTGATATCCGCCAGATCCAAATCGTTTCCTTCCGAGCATAATGCCGAGCCCAAACGGGCTCCATCCATATAAAGCAGCAGAGCGTTTTCCTCACAGCAGGCACGAAGCGCTTCAAGCTCCGTTTTGCTGTAGACCGAACCGATTTCAGTGGAGTTAGATATATAGACCAGCCTCGGCCTGACCATATGCTCGTCGGTATGAGCATTTACTACGCTCTTTATATCTGCAGGACGAAATTTTCCATCAACAGTATCTACGGATAGAACCTTGTGGCCGGTTGATTCAATGGCTCCGGTTTCATGAACCAGAATGTGGCCGGTTGCGGCGGAAATAACCGCTTCATGAGGCCTGAGAAAGGCCGAAATGGCTATCAGGTTTGTCTGGGTGCCGCCGGGGAGCAGGTGGATATCCGCATCCTCCCTTTGGACAAGTGCTTTTATGATCTGTATAGCCCGGACTGAATAGGGATCAAGGCCATAGCCTTCGGTCTGTTCCATATTGGTTTCGAGCAGCAGCTTCAAAACCTCCGGGTGAGCGCCCTCGCTGTAATCATTCTTAAAGCTGTACATCTGTGCATCCTCCAAGGCTCAATCTATTGATGATCCCGAAAGTGAATTTCGGTGATTATACTCAAGTCGCTGGAATAATCTCATATAAATCATACCATAACTCAGTTCAAATAGTGCCTCGAATAACGGGGTTAACAGTCAATAGAATTTTATTTGGGAGGGGGTAAAGGCTTTTCTTTATCCCCTGTTTATAATTGAATTATATATAGAAATTAAGCTTGACAATATTGTTAGTTTTGGATAATTTAACATTATAGTCACATAGAAACTTCAAACCTGTAAAATTTCTTTTAATTATTTGCTTCTGAGTAATGCAAAGGTCTATTAAGCGGAGAAAAAGTAGGAGAAGATCTCATATGAAAAAAATAGCTTTGTTTGTTTTAGTAATTACGTTTTTTATATATATCGTGGGCTGCGCAGACAATATAAACGGAGAAGGACCTCTTACAGAACCGAATTCTACTCCAACCACAGCTGTAACCAAAGAAATAACAATAGAACCCACTCAACCAATAGCAACGATAACTCAACCCCCTACTTTCACTGCAACCCCTACACCCGAAGAAACCAAAGAAGAAACATTCATAACTGCGATTTCTGCAGGACAATGCCATGCAGCAGCCATTGACAACAAAGGTATCCTTTACACTTGGGGTCAGAACAAGTATGGCCAATTGGGGGATGGAACAACGATTGACAGAGCGGAGCCAAAGCCTGTCACCAACATAAAAAACGCAAAGTCTGTGGTATGTGGTGACAGATCAACATACGTTATATGTGAAGAAGGTACTGTATATAGTTTTGGAGATGAAAATGGTAGAGATTATGGAGACAATACTTTACCTGAGCCGATACGGAATTTAAATAATATCATTGCTTTAGATGCTAAGGCAACAGATAATATTGCCTTGAAAAGTGATGGAACCGTATATGATTGGGGGTTGCATTCTCATGAAGGAAGTAACAACTTACCTAAACAAATTAAAGATTTAAAAGATATTGCTTCTGTAGCTGTTGGATTAGGGTATTATCTTGCAGCTGATAAAAATGGAGAGGTATGGGCTTGGGGATGGAACAAGTATTTTAATCTTGATACCGGAAATTCAGAACCCGAGCTTTATCTTCCAGAAAAAGTAGACGATATGCATCAGGTTAAAAGTATATGCGGAAATGGTGGTGAAATAATCGCGCTTCAGTTTAATGGAAATGTAATTAAATGGGGAGGTGCAGAATTGGAAGTATTATTTGATAATCAAGACGTTCTGTCAATCGATTCTGGGGATGCACACTCTTTCGTGGTGAAAAAGGATGGAACAGTTTTTTCATGGGGCATAAATATATGTGGAGAACTTGGAGATAGATCTACAAAAGAGAATTATAAACCAGCGAAAATTAATAACCTTAGCGGAGTTGTAGATGCTGAAGCAGGGTCACGTTTTTCAATTATTCTAAAAGATGATGGTACTGTTTGGGCGTGGGGAAAAAATGATTATGGGCAGCTTGGTAACGGCGGAACCGAGGACCAACTGGAACCTCAACAAGTTTTTTCCCCGAAAAGTAACTAAGAATGCTATGAATTAGTCCCTTGCCAGATGAGATCAAAAAGAGCCTTGAATATATTCACGATGATTGCCATCGTGTTTATAATACTTGCAATTGTTCTATTTCCCGATTTGGGAAGTGTCAAGACCACTGGTGAATACATTTATTCTTCCTGTGTGCTCGATACCTTTTCCCAGGAATGCGTACAAGAAGGTAATTCCTTTTATTCTTATGTGGATGCAAAAAGCATCGGTGTTGCCGGGCATTCCCTTGGCGGATCCGCCGCACTCGGGGTTGCAAGGCAACGGGATGATATAAAATATGAATGAAAAGCGTTTACTTAATTGATTAAGTAATAGAATTTGAAGAAAGCTGGCGAGCAAATATAGATTTAAAGATAAATTTTAAGTAGAGTAAAATTGATTTTAAAAAACTCTGTATTATAACTATTCGGTAACGGCGGACCCAGCTCTATACACTATCAAGAGGTATTCCGAGGTCCGAATAATGCTGGAAATCAAATATGAAAGATGTTATTAAGCAATCAATGAATTTGGATTGGTGGAGAATTTACATTGAGAATAAAGGTTGAAAGCAATGAAGATTCACTGGAATTGAATGAATCTATAATAAAAGCTCAAGTAGCAGGTATTAAATACGAATTCGAACTTTCAAGAATAGAGGCAGTATTTATCATTACCACTGACTTAGGACCAATATATGATGATATGTGCCTGGCAATTAGATTTGACCATGAGAATGATCTTTTTATTATGTCGGAGCATCCAGATTATAAGGTGTTTCTGTTTGACCAGCTTGGAAAGAAAATCAATTTGGACTATGATCAAATTATAGCTGCAAGTACTTGTGTTGAGAATAACATTTTTAAAATATATGTAAGTAATGAGAAAAGAATGTAGTAGATTCCGTGGGGCGTGACGTAGTAAACAAGAGGAAATCAGTGATATACAATATAAACCCTGAACAAACAGGAGAACAAGACGGAGTTCAGGAAGCTCAAAATGTCTAATGATTATTGCGACGGATCAACTTTATACAGCCTGTTTCAGTTCGTCCATTCGCCTTTTATTAGCAAACTGACTTTTGGGCAAAGGAAAAAGGCCCTGAGATATTATCTCAGAACCCTTCCTTCTGTTAGAGAGAAGAGGAGTAGAATCTCCGGAGTGCTGCTCCCATGGTTTCAATGTCAAACAGTAACTACCCGTAATATTGTTTTTTGTTATATAACACCTAAAGGTGCCGATAAACTAAAATCTTAAGGTATTCCTCGTTTTATTTTGTGTTGCTTTATATGATATAAATCCAACGGGTGATTTTGCTCTTGGCATTAGCAGCACGATAAGAAATTGTTTTATTCAATTTGTTTGCCGATTTTGTAGCTGCTTTCAAACCTTACTGTATTTTTTACTTCCCCAGCAGGTTATACAGTACCTGAGCCATTTCAGCACGGGTGGTTGTGGAGGTCGGGGTGAGCTTGCCGTTGCTGCCGGCAATGGTTCCGGTTTCGACGAACAACTTCATGGCTTGTGTCGCATAGGAAGCGATTTGTCCTGCGTCGGTGAAATCAGCCAGCGTTTTGCCGGAAGAATCTTGCGGCAGCTTACCGATATCTTTTAAAACTCTGAACAGTAAAGTAAACAACTCCTGTCGGGTGATTTGATTTTCGGGAGCATACATGTTGTTCCCTATGCCAGCGGAAAGTTTCATCCTCTTTGCCGCCGCGAGATAGCCGGTGTAATATGTGTTACCCGCATCTGCGAAGTTGTCAGCCGGATTTACATCGGGTTCGATACCATATGCTTTCATCAGCATGACGAGGAAATCCCCCCGGGTCAGCTTCTCATTGGGTCGGAAGCTATCGCTTGCCGGTCCGGCAGAGATGCCTTTGGCAGTTATATAGGTGACCGCTCTGTTAAACCATGCGGTATCGGGGACATCATTGAAGCTGATATCGTAAGCAGGGATTTTCTCGGTGGCGTCTGAGAATATCAGGCCTTCAAATCCGATGAGGATATCGCTGCCCTCGTTGCTTTTTTGGGCAGTTACAGTAGTGACACCTTTGTCCGTCGCTATGTCATAATCTGCCCGCTTTCCGGTGTAATAGGCCTCGTCGCTGCCACTCCCGCCGTATATTTCATCGTCGCCGGGGCCTCCGTAGGCAAGGTCGTCGCCGGCACCCGTCGCGAACAAGTCATCTTCTTCGCTGCCCAGCACCCAGTCATCGTATTGGGTGTCGGAAAATGGCGGTCTGCCGGGGAAGATGCGTGAGATTCGGGGAAACAACCCGTTAGCAAAGCTGTCAAACATGAAATTGGTTGTAACATAAGGCGTAGTGTCGTTCTTTGCAGCCCAGAAGAAGATTGGGCACAGGTTTTCTTTACTTAACGCGTCATCGTAGTTCTTCATCAAATAGTCGGCATAATTTTCCGTGCCTTTCGCATAATAGGTTCCTCTGCCAACGTTTTCCAAAGTAAAGACCTGCAATCCCTGCTCGCGCAGGAAGTTCAGGGTGTCCTCTTCAAAGGTGCCGACATGTTCATTAATTGCCCCGGAACCCATCCAATCAAAGAAAAACGCCTGATAATACCCGCCGTCCAAATACTCACCTAAATTATGAAAGTACTCATACGCATCGGTGCCAATGTTGCCGGTTACAAGGAATGATGACCCGTACTGCTCCTTTGCATAAGTGGATATCTTACGCAGAAGCTCTATTTCCCGCTGCTTGAGCAGGTCTTCGTCCATATAGGGTTTCTCCTGCATCCATGTCCAATGAGCTGGCAGAACGTCCAAAAATATACCGTCAAAATGCTGCGCGGCGACCAGGTCTATTTTTTCCTCCATTACTTCCATCCATGAATCCGTCCAGTAGTTTGCCATATAAAAACCAAAATTCGGATTTAGTGTGTCTGTAGCTACATAGTCGGGAATTACTGCATCGGCATCAATATACATATCACCGTCTTTGTCCCAGGCGGGATTGTACGCAGATTCAAAACCAGCAGGGGCTACCTCGCAAAAATTGACATACGCTGTGATAACCTTGTCCGACTGATCGGGGAAATGTAAAGGAGTGTTAAAACGGTCGGCAATGCAATCCCATGCGGACCTGCCTCCCCATGCCCAAATAGCATCAAAGCGCAGCCAGTCCACAGGTGACTTGGCAAAATCCTCCCAGGCGCCGTGGATTTCCATATGCGACCGGGTGTGATGGATGATGTCGTTTGTGTCCTTACTGTATTTCATCATTCCGGCGAATGTCATTTTTTCCTCGAAGGGAACGACTATAGTCGCCCCACTGGCTCTATGAACAACCGCTGTTCCCTTATCCGTTATATTTAAGACATAGTCGGTACGTACGTTAGGAAAGTTATACTTAATACCACCGAAGGACACAACACCGTGTTCTTCAAAATCCGCTTCGGCCAGGGGAACAGTAGAGCCTTGCATGGCAAGGCTGACAGAATCTATGGCAATAGCGCCTTGACCGATTATGTTAAAGAGCAGTTGATAATCGGCATATTTTTTAAGCGTTGCTGTTAAAGTAATTTTGCCTTGGTCGCCTTTCTTTCCTTTAAATTCGATTGAGGATTCAACCCAGTCATTGAGGGAGGCACCTTTCTGAGAATAAAACAGCAGTTCAAAGCCTTTATCAGGCGCCTCAAGTATCCTGTACTTAAATGTCACCGTATAGGTAGTATTCGGCTGAAGCGGCAGGATATCGGGATTACTGAATAAGATCTGGTTATAGCTGTTCACCCCCTGATATCTTCCAACTATAGACCGCTTTCCTTCGACAATTTCGCCTGGGTCAGTGCTGTGGCTGCCCACAGTTCCGAGTACGAAAGCCAAAGAGGCGTCATTGCTGGTGCTATTTGCACTTCCACCAGCGGCAAAAGCCGGGAGCGGCAGGCTCAGAAGAATAACAAAAATAAGCAATAATGAAAGTATTTTTTTCATATCGAAAACTCCTTCCTTTTAACTTTTCAATTCATGGTTGATAGTAATGAAAGCAATTGCCACACACGGCTATATCGAGGCGGGAGGCGGCGTCAAAAAAGAATGAAGCGCCCTAGCAGGGACCTTTACCCGAGGCCACGCAGCCATTTCAAAATGGTTGGGCTTATGATGTTATTGTCCGCTTCATCATAATAAATTCGCTTCTCTATGGAAATCTCCAATCTGTGATTTCATATGCTGTTTTAATAGAAAAAAACTCTATCTTGGGAATAGTATAGAGGTTAGCCGACATATTGTATATATGCCATATGACATATACCCTGACCTTTTTCAAATCAGATTCAAATCTCGAGCTTTATTGACAGCCTCCAGTTTGTTTTTAGCCTCCAGCTTATTGAATATATGTTCCAGATGGATCTTGACGGTCCCGGGCATAATGTAGAGCATTTGAGCAATCTCAGACCGCTTAAGACCTTGCGCCATCAGGGTCAGCACCTGGGCTTCCCTTGCCGTGAGAAGACTCGCGATGCCTTCCGCCTGCTTTAGCATTTTATTATAGTGCTCGCAGGAATGAAGGACCTCCTTTATGAATGGATTGGAGGGGAAAAAAGCCGCAAGATGCCGTACCATGCCTGTAATATCGGGGGCATATTCGGCAAAGGGTAGGAGGATATGGTCATCTCTTGCTTGATCCAGCGCTTCCTTCAGTACGGTACAGCCTGTTTCAAGTCCGTAAAGCCTGTATTTCGCAGTAGCTTCAAAGATTTTATTGTGCAGGAAGCCCAGTTGATAGTTGAAGGTGGAAAAATACTGTTCAAACTCCTTCGTGAGTAATTCAAGCAATATGTACTCCTTTGATAGAAGGACCGCTTTACCATACACAATATAGTTAAAGGCGTGACCCTGGTAAATGAACCGTGCCGGCAGCATATCTCCCGTCCTTAGCCAGCAGGGGATTGCCGCTGCTCTGCCAAGGCATGCGTTGACGTAACCTTCGATAATATCCAGAACGGTATTGTGGATGGAGTTGTTTTCTGCCGATACTTCATCCCGGAGCCGGGACAGGTGCTCCGTCGCCTCATTTATCTTTCCTTGATAAATGTATAGGCGCATCAGCGCAAATTCCGCACATAGCACGATGCAGGACTGCTTTTTATATACTGCTTTATAAGCGTTGATCTCAACGTTATGCCAATCTCCGGTCTCTAACGCGTATTCTGCTGAGATAAGATAATCGCTGCCTCCGCTGCATTCTCCCGTAAGCAATTGGAGGTCGGGGAAATCAACCATCATACGGTCTCCCAGTTCTTTCAGGTTATCCTGCCGCCTGTAATAGGAGTATAGTAAATGAGGACTGCCAAAGGTAAATTCCGCATCCTGTTTTAACAGCCTTCTTCCGTATCCCTTCAGATAGCGGATTGCTTCCCGCACAAAAACTATCATCATTCTCTCGTCATTCCATACGGTAAAGATGCGTATAACGTTAATACCTCCAAGAATACGGTTTTTTCGGGACATAGGGATGCCTTCTTTGTCCTCGTAGACCTCTTGAAGCCTGTTCAAGCGTAATAGGCCATCGTCCATAAGAGCCCTGTCTCCACTGAGCACCGCCAAAGCAATATACTGCATATAGGCGATGGGGTAGCGAATAAGCAGTTCCTCTGGCTGCGTCGGAAACATGTCCAGAATGTCTTCGAATTCATTCGCGTCAAGGCTGATGATGTCCTCTTGATCGAGAAGGGCCAGGATCCGTTCTGCGTTGTCCGCCTTGTAGAAGCATGTATATGCTTTGGTATATTCATTTTTAAATAGATGCCATTCTCCCAGACGGTTATAACAATCCAACAATTCCGGCCTGTTAGTGAACTTCGACCTTATAAAATCCAGCAGCACATTATGAGGTGTGTATCTTCCCGACTCCTTTTCAAAGGCGACAAATGCGTTTTCACGGCGCAATTTTCTCAAAAATTCTTCCGCTTTTTCTTCCTTGGTTACGAACAAGGCCTGTTCCGCTGTAAAACTATCCATGACCGAAAGTCTCAGCAGAAATTGCCGTATTTGCTCGTCATAGGCGTTGTACAGGACTCTTTCAACCAGAGAACTGATGGCATGGTTCGAGCCTGCGGGAATGCCTTTTTGGATGCCGAGCATGACCAGATAAATCATCGAGATCCAGCCTCCGGTATATTCGCGGATTTTCAAAAGCTCAAGCTCCGTACTGGAGAAGCCCATGACAGCACAGTAGCTGAAAACCTCTTCATCGGTAAATTCAAGGATTTGCTGTGGAAGGATATTGCATAGTCTCTTTGCAAAAAGTTCGTCCATTTCAAGGTTGGACGTATCTCTTGTAAGTATGATAATATTCAAGTTTTCAGGTTGATTTGCCACGATATGGGAAAGCAGTTTCGAAATCAATAAATTTTTTACAAGATGGTAGTCATCGATGACAAGAATGGTGTCCGGCGGAAATTCCAATCCACGCAAGAGGGACAGAATGTTCGCTGTCCGCGAAGCGTCAGCGGGAAAGCCAAGGCTTTTAAGGCTTTCCCCCGTTTCTTTATCAAATTTACTAATTTCTGTCGACAGCCTGTCCCAGAAAAAAATATGGGTATCCTCAGAGGAAAGGAAGGTCAGCCACATGAACGGGAGGCGTTTTACCGTGAGAAAATCCCGCACAGCCGTGGTTTTGCCATAACCCATCGGAGCTTCCACAATGGTCAGAGGGTAATCAAATATGCTTTCCAACGCACGGTTAACACGGTCTCTCTTCAGCGTTCTCTGTCTTTTCACGGGGAGCTATCCCTCCTTTCCATAGAATTGTTATTGGTAAATATGTTGTCTGAAATGTTTGAATTCTTTATATTGTCAGCATATAACATTTATTAATTGTTTTCAAGGAACCGAGTATAACGGTAGATCAGAATCATTTGACTAAAAAAAGGATTGACTGGAAGCGAACACAGGGTAGTTGCGGAAATAAATCTGGATGCCATAGCCTGCAATTATCAGCAAATAAAAAGCCGAATTGCCTCGAATAACGGGGTGAAGCGTTATGGCAATATAGTTTCCTTTCCCTTTCTATTTTTTTCCTCTGCTATATGGTAAACTATTATATCTATAAGTTTCTTTACTGCGGAGATCCTCATATGGGATTTGCCAGGGTTAAATGTGATGACTGCAAGCATGAATACATATTGCCATTTTCTTGTAAGAGGAGGCATTTTTGTCCGTCCTGCCATCAGAAACGTGTCATAGAGTTCGGTGAACATCTTCATGAAGAAGTTTTGGAAGATGTACCGCACCGTCAATGGGTTTTAGATGGCCGTAGCTTTTTTTAGTATGTCTATTGTCAGCTCACTATCTACCAATCTTTTCTTGGTTTCCTTGAGTTCTGATTCCAATTCTGCTATTCTTACCTTATCGGGATCTTTGCTATCTTTGCTGTCTTTAAGCCAGTTCCTGACGGTTTGCTCACTAATACCAAAATCCTTTACTATGCTTGATACTGGACGTTTATCCTCCCGTATCAACCGAATTATATCCGTTTTAAATTCATCGTTGTAACGCTTGCCTGTATTCTTCATTTGATTGCCCTCCACAGTTTTATTTTACACTAACTCTACTGTGTCCGGCAAATCGGGTATGGGTCAATGTGCCATCAATGACGCAGATAATATATGTTATGCTTTGCAGTTATTTAGTATTGCGAAGTGCTGATATTTTTCATTTTGAGGAAAGGGGGCGGTTTCAATAGAAAAAACTATCGAATTAATGTCACATAAAGATTATGAAAGCTTATTAAAAGGCCCTCACGCTGATTATTATACAGGCCGCTGGGAGTATTACAGAGAGGTCGTTGAAATTGTTAAAAGAGAAAACGCGAAGAGTACCGTGGAGTTAGGCCCAGGTTTTATGCCGATTGTAAAAAACGGAGACATCATTTTAAATCCTTTGGATGATTCTTTTGGCAAGCCAAGTGAATCAGACAGCAAAGTCTATATATTTGATGCGACTATCAAACCATGGCCTATTGCAGATAAAGCATATGATATGTTTATTGCATTACAGGTTTGGGAGCATCTAGACAGTAAACAGACAAGAGCGTTCCGCGAAGTTATGAGGATTGCCAAAAAAGCTGTCCTCAGTTTTCCATATCACTGGGACGGGGGAATAATAGAAAAGCCCAGTCACAGAGCGCATAGAGATATTGACATGGAGTTGATTCGCGACTGGACGCTGGGTATTAAACCTAAGCAAACGATCGAAATTGGACGTACGGGTTCGGAATTTTCTAAAGGCCCGCGTATGATTTGTTTTTGGGATTTTAGTGATTGACTTAGCTAATAAGGTGCCTTAGCCAACATTATTTATCGCCAGGGAGGAAAAGAAGCATTATATTAATGGTGGAATCAATATATTGATGTGGCAAGAGTTAGCCATTCGCCATTTTTGACTAATTGTATCATCATGCTGTTTTGTTAAAAGCACTCAGTTGGAATTTTAACCTTCCTGCTTCATATTTTGTTCATTTGGTAAAAACAGGAGAATTGAAAATGATAAAAGCTATGTTTTTTGATTTAGATGGTACGCTGCTAAACAGCGAGCGGAATATAACCCAACAAACAAGATTGACTCTTGAAAAATGTAAAGAAAGCGGAATAAGACTCTTTATCGCCACTGCACGGCCGCCGCTTATAGAGCGAATGCTTTCCTGGGATGAAAGCACAATGTCTCTTTTTGATGGAGGCGTATACTATAACGGAGGCTGCATAATAATAAATGAGCAAAAAGATTACTTGTTTATGTCTGATGAAATAGTCCAGAAAACCATAAAACATGTATTCAAGGATGAAAATCTAAATATTACACTGCAATTGGAAGGCGAAAAACATGCTGTCCGGTTTCCCCTTGAGGAAAAATATTTCAAAAGATGGGGTGTTAGTGCTGAATCTGTTCTTTCATTCAATCAAATCGGAGATCTCAAAACAGTAAAAATACTTATTTTTTATGATAACCTGATAGATTCAGTGAAGCCACTAAATGATGAGTTAGTTGCTTGCTTAAAAGCATTATGTCATAATACAGCACAGTTTTATTTAACTGACAAGGGTAAATGTGTTCAAATAATGGGAGAGACTGTGAGCAAATTGCAGGGTATAGAAAAAATCCGAAAATGTTTAGGTCTCCAAAAAGATGAAATAGCAGTCTTTGGGGATGACGTTAATGACATCGAAATGCTGTCAGAATACAAGTATAGCGTAGCCATGGGAAATGCTGAAGGTCATGTGAAAGATGCAGCAGGATTTGTAACTTGTGATAACGACAGTGATGGTATTCATCATGCCATATGCACCATTCTCCGGGCTATATAGCTGCTCATTCAACAAGCAAGATGATGGTTTTCAGGCAAGGGAAAATAATCGCTCATACAGCCGGCATTGTTATACTAACGACATCAATATAGAAAGGGCATACGCAATGATAAGAGCAGAAAAGCTTAAGCTTATCAATTTTAATAAACTAATTAGTTATGATAGTCCTAGTTATTCAGGTATTGTTGCCGGAGAATGTTATGGCGATCTATGGGTAGATGATTTATTAAATCCTGTTATTGCATTAGTATATTCATATCCGGTAGGCTCATTTTCAATATTAGGAGAGCCTGATAATCATAACGCTTATAGCTGTTTTATAGAGTTTTTAGAAAACAGTCTATTTAAGTATTTAAAAAATAAGGGGATCAATCATTTCGAGTTCTCTGTAGAGTCAGACAAGTTAAGACAATTTATTCTAAATCATTTTTCACACAAAGCAATTCAAAGTGAATATGAGTTTTCATTTCGTAGAAACAAAAAGTATGAACAAGGTATGATGCCTATACAAGAGTATAAGATACATAAGGTAGATGATGACTTTATAGAAAAAATAGAAAGCGATATATATGATAATAAACGTATTTTGACGAATAGATTATTAGAATCTTGGGGCAGCTATAGCAATTTTATTAAGAAAAGTCTAGCATATGTTGCTCTTTACAAAAACAGAATTGTTTCCGTACTTGTCGGTACAGCCAGATATAATAACATCATTCCAATTGATATTGAAACTGAGAATAACCATAAAAGAAAAGGTCTTGCCTCTGTTTTAACACAATATTTTGTGAACGAGTGTGTTGAAAATGGAATAACCGCTCAATGGGATTGTGTAGACTCCAATATAGCCTCAAGAACGCTTGTAAATAAAGCTGGTTTTAAATTTTTGAGAGAAAATGTTGTTTATTGGTTTGATATATGAACCTCTCCCACTGAATACACAATTTGAAGGTGGGGATTCTTGCTTCACCAGGTTCTTAATTTGTTGTGTACCAGTGGGCGGAAGAATAATGAAGTAAAACGGTTATGTATTTTATAGTGAGGATTTATGCAAAATATTGTTTTAATCGGTATGCCAGGGGTAGGTAAAAGCACAATAGGAGTAATTCTGGCAAAAACACTTGGAATGAGTTTTATTGATACTGACCTCATTATTCAGGAAAATGAGGGTAAGCTGCTGCAAGAAATTATTAAGAAGAACGGACTTGACAGGTTTCTTGGTATTGAGGAAAAGGTAATGATGTCAATAAGAAGCTTCAATGCAGTAATTGCTACAGGAGGAAGTGCAATTTACAGTAATAAAGGGATGCAATCTTTAAAGAGTAATGGTATTGCTTGTTACCTAAAGCTACCGATAAAAGAAATACAGCAGAGGATTGATAACATTACAACTCGTGGAATTGTAATGAAAGAGAATCAGAGCTTTTATGAACTATATATGGAAAGGGTTCCACTATACGAGAAATATGCGGATATCATAATTGACTGTACCAATAAAAGTATGGAATGTATCGTTAGTGAGATAAAAAGCAAATTATGTAGATAGAGAATGAAATGCATGGTTATAGGTAAAACATTCGTTAATAAATAATAGGTGTGTGAGGTTTTTTATGGAAATCAAGACGAACAGGTTGATCTTAAGAGAGTTTGAAACGAACGATTTTTTAGCTGTACATGAATATGCGTCAAATCTTGAGAATGTCAGGTATATGGTTTTTAGCCCAAATGATGAAAAGGCGACAGAATCGTTTATTAATGAATGCATCAAACGGCAAAACGAATCACCACGTTTACATTATGATTTTGCTATTACGCTTAAATCTACAGGCCAACTAATAGGTGCATGCGGTATTTATTTAGAAGATGACTCAGCTCAGGCATCTTTGGGATGGATTTTAAATAAAAACTATTGGAAGCAAGGCTATATGCCAGAAGCTGCAAACGCTTTACTGTCTTTTGGTTTTGAAAAGCTAAAGCTTCACCGAATATATGCATCATGTAATGCAGAAAATTATGGCTCCTACAGAGTCATGGAGAAATGCGGGATGCGCAGGGAAGCGCACTTTATAAAGAATAGACGTGGAAGAAAAGGTATTGATGCTCAGTGGCTGAGTGAATACATTTATGCTATTTTGGAAAGTGAGTGGAAAGCTAATTCTTAAGTTTCAACTACAATGTAACCATAAATTGGCTACCAGGAAGAGGACTCATTGAACCGGTTCAGCGGCATCGGGTATGAAAAAACGTTATATATAGATAAGCCCATGAGTTCAATAGATTGTATGAAACCATAATATTTTGTCTTATTGAGCTTAGCTTCGTTTAGAAAACAAGGAGGAAGAATGATGCTAAAGGATGTTACTTGCGCGGCGTTTTCACAAATTGATATTACACCTGAATTTCAGACTTCACTGGTAGGCTTTGACAGGCCGGATAGCTGTTCCCAAGGTGTGCGACATCGTCTTTATGCGCAGACCATTTTGTTCCAAAGAAAAAATGAGAGTTTTTGTTTGATTACAGTAGACAGCCTGGGGTTAACGGTTTCACTGGCACGTATTGTTCGTACAAAGGTATCAGCAATACTAAACACTGATATATCTCATGTTATGCTTAACTTTTCACATACGCATTCAGCCCCGGAACCAACCCAATATGCGTTAAATGGAGAGAAATATTTTGATTTCTTATGCGAGCAGATAGTACAATGTGTTAAAAAAGCAAAGGAAAACATTTCTCCCTGTAAGGTTAGTTGGGCATTGACTGAAGCTGACATTGCAGAAAACCGCAGAGACGGTTGTATAGTAACAGACAATCGGCTTGGAGCGTTAATGGTGTCTGATGCAAACAGCAGTAAGCCTATTGTTATGATCATGCGGATTGCTGCCCATGCCAATGTGCTTAAAGATTCTATGATTACCAGCGATTTCATTGGCGTAGCGCGTGAAAAGCTTCAACGTTTCTTTGGGTATCCTGTTATGATTTTGCAGGGAGCAGCGGGAAACCTTAAACCGTTGGGGGTTCCAAAGGTTGGCGGAGGCACTCTCGATGACATATACAGGGTTTCTGACATACTTCTTTCTACCACACAAAAGCTGCAATTTACACTACAGGATGTTCATGATATTCGAATGTTTTCAAGGGAGATGACATTTATAGCGGATGTTCCGGCCAAAGAGGAAGCAGACAGTATAGCCGCATCTGCTTCTTGGGCAGATGCTACAGATTGGCTCTATTCATGCGAGGAACTGCGCAATAGAGGGCAAAAGACACAGGAAATAACTGCTGAGATCAACTTTTTTGTATTGAATCAAGGCTGTATCTGCGGTGTTGCAGATGAGATCTTCTGTGAACTTGCGCTTGATGTTAAAAACCGTACCGGAAACCCATTATTTTTCCTGAATGGATATACAAACGGGTGTACGGGCTATCTTCCAAGTTGTATAGAGTGGTATAAGGGTGGATATGAAGTATTATACAGTAATTTCATCTATCATAAGTATCATGGGCATGTCATGCCATACCGGGCAGAGACGGCAGATCAAATTGTAGATTTAGTTGTCAATGAGTGGCAAAGTAATGGGGGTGCTTTTTCTCCACGATGTGGTAATCCTAATTTTAAAAGTCAATATGCAAACATTTAAGGAGAAGAATACAATGCGATCAGAACAGGAAATGTTTGATTTAATACTTAATATTGTTAAAACTGATGAGCGCATTCGGGCAGTTTACATGAATGGTTCAAGGGCGAACCCGAATGTCGTAAAAGATAAATATCGAGATTATGATATCGTTTATATTGTCACTGAAACAGCATCATTCTTGAAAGACAAGAGTTGGATTTCACGGTTTGGGGATATAGCTATCGTTCAGGAACCGGATTCAAATGACCTTGGCTGGGGACAAAAGGCCGACTACAGCCGTTCTTACTGTTGGCTGATGCTTTTTAAGGACGGAAACCGTATTGATTTACATATACAAATCAAAGAAGCGATGGAGGAAGAATATACGACAGACAGTTTAACCATTCCACTTTTGGATAAGGACAATATTCTTCCATCCATCCCCCCATCAAACGATAAGGGATACTGGGTAAAAAAACCAACAAAACCGCAGTACGACGGATGCTGTAATGAGTTTTGGTGGTGTTTGAATAATGTTGCAAAGGGGATTGTTCGTGACCAATTTCCTTATGCAATGCGAATGTATCATGAAACCGTGCATGCAGAGCTTGATAAAATGCTTGAGTGGTATATTGGTGTAAATACAGGGTTTACCGTAACGGTTGGAATGTGGGGCAAGTACTTTAAAAAATATCTGCCGGACGAACTATATCAGCTTTATACAAAAACATATTCCAGCTTCGAGGTGCTTTGGACAACCATTTTCGCAGCGTGTGAACTTTTCCGTATAGTAGCCCCTTTGGTAGGCAAACACTTTGGCTATGCTTATAACAAAAGTGACGATGACAATATGATGAATTATTTGATAAAGATGAGGAACAATGAATTCTGAAATGCATGCAGTATCGGGGAGGTTCAAATCCCATGCGGCACTTTACGCTCCAGTAATGGTTTCGAATTTGCTTTGAGCATGGTTCCAGCGCCCATATAACAACGCTGCCACCCATGAGCGAGGCACTAGTTTACCCAGGAAAGAAAGAAGCCTGTTTAGTTTGCCAGGAACGTAGATGCTCTTTCCAGCCAGTAAATGGTCAAGCGATTTGCGGGCAACGCTCTCTAACGGGATTGTGGTTGCGTTCCCCAGAACACCCTGAACATTGATTCTCTGAACAACCTCTTGTGTGGTAGCCATCCCGGCGGGGCACAAGGCCATAACATCAACATTTTCTTTTATCAGTTCCTGGCGCAGAGAAATGGAAAAATCCAGCAAGAAACGCTTGGAAGCAGCGTATGTGGCTTTCAGGGGCATTGGAAACAATGATGCAAGGCTGGACACAAACATAATCGTGAAGCGCTGGTCAGGCCTTCTGCGCTTCAGAAGGGCATGGGTAATACGCAAAGTGGCGGCATTGTTTAACAGGACAATCTTGACGAGGTTTTCCCTTTCATGCCCCATGAATCCGCCCTCAAAATCCATCCCTGCGACGTTCAAGAGCATGTCAAACTGAATATTGTTTCTGTCCATAACACAGAGCATTTCATCAACACTATCAGCACTGGTAAGGTCGCAGGCTTTCGATGCAACTGTAACATTAAATTGCCTTTCCAATCCACGCTTGATACACAGCAATCCATGCTCATTGATATCTGTTAAAAACAGATTGTATCCGCGTCTGCCGCATTCATTTGCAAGCGCACGGCCAAGGCCGCCGGCAGCGCCGGTAATCATTACATTCATGATGAAACCTCCTGTTCGTATCGAACACCACAGAGCCTTTCGCTTAATTCAAACAGCCTGTCTGCGTTTTCACGGGTGACCTGATTACTATAGTTCTTCTCTTTATTATGAGAATAATATAATCCATCCGGTTCTGTTTTCGGATCGCACAGAAACGCATAGGTTTTTGCTGGAATAACAGGGGATAAGCCGCGTCTCTTGCGAAGAGCCCAAATGCTATTGACAAGACCACTGGTTTCCTTATTACCAATATCCGTATTTACCAAACCGGGATCCACAACATAAGCATGGATACCTGCGGACACAAGGCGATCGTTTAAGCCTTTTGCAAACAGAATATTACACAGTTTTGACTGTTTATAAGCAGTAAGAGGGTTATACAAGCGGCTTAGCATGATATTGTTCCAATGAATCGAAATACCCTTGTGAGATTCGCTCCCTGTCATGATCACACGCCCATGTGCTTTTTTCAAAGCCGGCAGCAGCAGATATGTCAGAAGAAACCCGGCAAGATGGTTCAGAGCGAATTGTTGTTCATAGCCTTCTTCAGTAGTCATATACCAGCTTCTGACACACCCGGCGTTATTAATTAGAGCAAAAAGCTCTCCATCACTTGTTTTCTCCAGATAAGAAGTTATTTCTTCCGCAACACGAGTGACTTCACGCTGTTGCAGTAAGTTTGCCAGAAAGAATGTTATCTTTGCATCAGGGTTTTCAGATAATATGCTTTCTTTCGCACGTTTGCAGTTGATTTCATTATGTCCAATGCCGAGAACATTGAATCCCTGACGGGTCAGAACTCGTGCGGTTTCCAATCCAATGCCGGAAGACGCGCCGGTAATTACAATCGTATTCATGGTTACCTCCATTCTTAATTCGCAACAGGATATCCAAACCAACCCCAGGTGTGCCAAAACTCAAGTGAGCCGGAAGAGATCATGGAGATTATCATTCCAAGGACGAAGCAAGCAGTAAATAGTGTCAGTGAAAATAATGCAACCGAGCGAATGCGCCGATTGGTTTTTACCGGCAGCCTGGGATATATGGGGAGGGAGGGGAGCTTTGCTTTACCGAAGCCCGCGGCCAGTGTATTCTGATGAAAGCGTCCGTAGGAAAGAATAAGCTGGCGAATGAATGCGGCAAAATAAATGCTGCCCGTTGCGGATAAAACAGAAAGCGAGAGCAGGGACAATCCGAATACTGCCCCGCACAAATAGGGGATGGATGGGATCAACGACCCTGGGTTTAGATTAAGTAATAAGCACACGGCAACCACTGCACAGCTGATCGAGATTGCTGCCATGATAATCTCCCACACCATCAATAAAACGAAGAATATGCCTGCAAACAAGTCAACAATGCCAAGGCCTATTACTGTTATCACGTTACTTCCACGTTTTTTTCCTTCGGTACCACTCTCAAACTGTGAAGCCACTGCCTTTGGGTTTCCAAGCTTCGCAGCGATCTCTTCTTCTGAAAAACCATCTGCCATTTTAAATGCAAAGTGCTGTTCGTACTCTTCTACAATGTCAGCCGCATCACTAATGTTGTTCTTTTTCAATTCATCGGTAAGCTTTAACAAAAATTCATTTCTTGTCACGATCATCATCCTCCAATATGGTTTCTATTGTTCTGGCGAAGTCCAGATATTCTTCACGGTCTTTCAGATAAGTTTCGCGCCCAAGGCTTGTCAGCGAATAATACTTACGGGGTGGTCCGCCGCTCTCTTCCTGCAGATAGGTGGACAACATGCCTTCGCTTTTCAGCTTTCTTAATATCGGGTAAACCGTACCGTCTGCGATATCAATATGCCTGAGTAGATATTCTGATACTTCATATCCATAGCAATCACGTTTATTCAGCAGCGACAGCACACACAGTTCCAATACGCCTTTTTTATATTGTGTGTTCACAGGTGACCTCCTTGCCAACTTGTTCCAGAGATTATTGATTACTATTATATAATAACCAGTAGTGGCTTATATGTCAATACCCCCTTACAAAAAAAGTTTTATCTTTCGAGCTGATAATCCTCTAAAAGAAATCTCATTATAACAACGGAAGCGATTGCTTGCAATCGCAACACA
>CAYVFB010000064.1:15440-19479 GCA_964450305.1 uncultured Ruminiclostridium sp. | reverse complement strand
TTTTCATCCTGAACATCCCAGTAGAAGTTCACCAGCATCACGGCAACCTTGTCCTTTCTGGAATCAAAAACAGTTTGCCCGACGCCCTTGCCATAAGACGGTTCACCCACAACCGTGACATCGTCCAGGTATTTCTTCAGGCCAAGGGTCAGCATTTCTGAGCTGGACGCGGTATTTCCGTCAGTCAGAACAAAGATGCTTTCAAACCTGACCGCATCTTCGTCGGAGTACCAGGAAGAGCTTGTACCATCGCGGAAAACCAGATTTCCGACGACACAGCCATGCAGCAGATAATCCAGCATCTCGGCGCAGCTTTCCATCAACCCTCCGCCATTGTCCCTAAGGTCAATCACAAGAACGCTGTTTTCCTTGTCCGGAAGCTCTTCAGCGATTTCGATGAATTCATTGGCGGTGTTAAAGCTGAAAAAATCGACATCAAAGTAGTGTACGGGTTCCCCTGTTTCCTCCAGGATTTGCTCGTAAAAAACGGTTTTTTCCTCTTCCAGGTCCCAGTACAGATCATATTCCTCACCCGTAAAGCAAAAGGTAAAAAAATCTTCGTCCAATCGGATGTTCTCAATAAAAGCAGCAACATCCGAGGCATCGGCATTGGTCCCCCTGAATTGCTTCAGCCGGGAATCCAGGTTCTTTACCTGATCTGAATAAAGGTAGTTTTGTTCGATGAAGTCGGCGATACGGGTGGATAAGGGTTTTTCAGTGCTCCTGATTTCCTCTTTGAGCAAAAGGCATATTTCGTTTTCCGGTTCAAGGGCAAGAGCACTCTTAATGGCGGCTTCAGCCAGATCATACTGTTGGTCGTAATAATACTGCAATGCAATTTCATAATAAGAATAAATGGGGTTCTCTTCATGTTCTGCGGCCTTTTTGTAGTTTTCCACGGCCTTTTCGCTCTCCTGCAGTTTCGCCCAGCTGTCCCCGAGATAGCCATAGATATCCGGATCATCCGGAAATTTGTTCACAATGGCTTCCCCATATTCTATGCATTTCCTGTAAAGTCCGCTGTTATACAGAGCCCACATGCTGTTTACATGCCCGGTTGCATAATCCGGATTCACCTGGACCGATTGCTGGAAATAATCAAAAGCCCTGCGATATTCGGTTTCCCATCCATATAAATTCCCCATCGCGAGGATGACTTCCACAGCATCCGGTTCCAGCGCGAAAGCTTTTTCGGCGCATTCAAAAGCCGAGGGAGTATCCTCCAATGCAAGGTAATTGTATATGTTCTGAACATGGGGATATGCATTGTCGGGAGAGATCTGTGCCTGTTGGTTATAAGCCCGGATGGATTCGGAGTAGTTCCCCAGGTTGTAATGGATATCGCCAAGCAAAGCATACAACTCATTGTCAGCATTGAGTTTTTCGGCTTCTTTCAGTGTTTCCAGGGCTTCCTCGTATTGTCCCTGTTCTTTTTCAATATGCGCTATAAGGATGTAAGCTTTGAATTGAACCCGGGGAAGGGTTTCGTCATCGTATTTCGGATTGGGTTTGTTTTGCTGAGCCAGTAAGTTCAGAGCAGACGCCATCTCCAATGCCTTCTTGGGATTATTCGAATACAACCAGCAGTAACCCAGATAATAAAGGGAATCTTCATCATATGGTACTATTTTATGAAACCTGTCAAATTGTTTAATTGCCGGATCATAATCTCCAAGACAATAATAAGCATAGCCAAGCCCGAAAATGCTGTCAAGAATGGAATTGTCTTCGTCCAGCGACTCGATATAAGCATCCCGGGCATCCGCGAACTTTTCCAGGGCCAACAGCACATTCCCATGATTGGACAGCTCCTGTGCACTGTTGGGCTTTATATCCAGGGATTGCAGACTGGTTTCATAAGACCGTTCATATTGCTTTAAATTGTACAGGACCAGGGATATGTTTTGCAATGCGAGGTGGTCCCGGGGGTTTCGGTCGAGAATCTGTTCAAGAACAGTAAGCGCTTCTTCATCCCGTTCAAGGCAGATCAAGGCTAACGCCTTATTATTCAGTGCGTCCGAATTATTGGGGTTCTTCCTGACCATACTTTCAGCCGTCTCAAGGGCTTCGGAATAATTCTTTTCCACCATAAACGCATCAAAGGACATCGTATCGGTAGTACGATTTAAAGCGACAAGCCCCACGATGAGTACCAGGAAAAATATTGCGATGATGAGTTTATAGCCAACAGATTTCAAGCCGTTACTCCTTGTTACAAACTATACAACCCCGTTACGGTTGACCAGAGTGGTGCTTGCTACACCCTCAAGTGCCCAGATTTCCTGAATAAACGAGGTATCTTCATTTTTAAACTTTAATTCTCAGGTGGCTTCAGTGCTTCCCTGGTGGTTTTCATATGGGTTGCAAATGTTGTCAAAAACTGATCTACAAATTCCTGGTTTTGTATAAGCCTCATGGGGATGAATGTGGAAAACAGATCATCCGAGAAGAACTAATAAATTATACTATAGCACAAAGGAATATTGATCACAAATATAGCTGGATGGAAATGGGGTACAGTTGCAATTGGATTATCCATGTTTTTAATTGTTTTGTTCAATTTTGAACACCACTGGCATGCGCCCTGTTCCTGGGTTTTGTTCTGATAGGCTTTAATGTTGGGACCGTTATTACTGTGTTTTGTATTACAGGGTTCTTGCAGGCGGTTATCCAGCTTTTGAAAAAAGTCCTTATCGATCTGATCCAGTCGGTTCAGATATACGTGACCTGGGCTTTATGCCCCTAAAAAGTAAGGCCTGGAAAAATGGGACAAGGGTACCTGTCCCCCCTGTCCCATCTTATTAGTCTTTTGTTACCTCGGCATAAGCCCATTCCAGCCATTCACAAAGTATTGTCAGATCGGAGCTTTCAACCGTAGCGCCGCACCAAATTCTAATTCCGCTTGGCGCATCCTTATAAGAAGCGATGTCATAGCCCGCGCCTTCCTTTGCCAGCATCTGAACCAGGCTTTTCAGCTTATCCTGGGGCAGATCTGCCATCAGGCAGACACTGGTGTTGGAGCGATAGGCCTTTTCCTTTGCGAGGAAACTAATCCAGGAGTTTTTCTGAACAAAGGCTTCGATAACAGCCATATTGGCCTGGCTCCTGGCAATTAACCCTTCAAGACCGCCGATGGATTCAGCCCAGGCCAGTGCATCAAGGTAATCTTCATTCGCAAGCATGGAGGGGGTATTAATCGTTGAACCCTCGAAAATGGATTCGGTGATCTTTCCTTTGCTCTTTATTCTGAAGATTTTTGGAAGAGGCCATGCCGGAGCATAGTTCTCGATCCTCTCAACAGCCCGGGGTGACAGAATTAGCATACCATGACCGCCTTCACCGCCGAGAACCTTCTGCCAGGAGAAGGTAGCCGCATCAATTTTATCCCACGGAATATCCATTGCGAAAACAGCAGAGGTAGCATCGCACAGGGTCAACCCTTTTCTGTCATCGGGAATCCAGTTCCCGTCCGGCACCATGACACCGCTGGTTGTTCCATTCCATGTAAATACCACGTCACGATCAAAATCTACCTGGGACAGATCGGGAAGCTCGCCATAGTCGGCTGAAAATTCCCGGACATCGGCAAGACGCAGTTCTTTTTTAATATCGCCGGCCCAGCCCAAACCAAAGGATTCAAACCAAATGACATCTACGCCTCTTTCACCGAGGACATTCCACATCAGCATTTCAAATGCTCCCGTATCGGAAGCAGGCACAATACCCACCCTGTAATCGTCGGGAAGTTTCAGAATGCTTTTGGTTTTCTGAATGGATTCCAGCAGCTTGCCTTTTCCCAGACTGCTCCGGTGAGATCTGCCCAGAGGGGCACCAGAAAGCTTTTCAAGGGAGTAACCGGGGTGCTTCGCACATGGGCCGGAAGAAAAACATGGGTTTACAGGTTTGTTTGCAGGTTTCAAAACAATCACTCCTCACTTAAAATTTAGGAACCTATTCTGTGGTAACGTTTTTTGCCGGAGGCCCAAAACGTGATTAACGCATTTTCAGCCGGTGGCTAAAAAGCTTGATTAACGCATTT
>CAYVFB010000064.1:423-15340 GCA_964450305.1 uncultured Ruminiclostridium sp. | reverse complement strand
AAAACGTGATTAACGCATTTTCAGCCGGTGGCTAAAAAGCTTGATTAACGCATTTCTCGCCGAGGGCTAAAGCGTAAACGTATCTTTTTCCAGTGACTATAAAGTATGTGTTGGTGGGTATCGACTACCTGAACCGGGCGGCTATCCTATGCCTCTTTGCCGTCGCAATAATAAAAAACCCCCCGTTCCCGGAAAATCATCAGGGACGAGAGGAACTACCCGCGGTACCACCCACTTTAATTGGCCTGGCCAACTCACTTTGTGCACAGTAACCGGTGCGCGGTTTGGTTCTTCACCAACGTCTCCGGGGTGGAATGTGAGGCTTCGCCCGGTTGATTCGCAGCGACCATCAACTCTCTGATTCACAGCTTGCCATTTTCCCCATCATCAACTTGCATCATTGATTTTAGTCTATTCTATTCCAATCCAAAAAACATTTCAAGAGGGTTTGTTAAATTTTTTTCAATCTTTTTCGATCCGCCTAATCCTGTTGGAATTTCGTAAGGAAACGGACCGTATCATTATACTGTCGTGACAGGATCTCAATGAACTCCACAACCGCATCATCTCTTAGCAGGGGAGGAAAGGCCTTATACAAAGCTTCGATGAATACTTCCTCCACTGGGTTTTCCTGCTGATTATAAACAATCGGGCAGATGCCAAGGCTGCGCAAATCCAGCCTGAACTCCGCCCGACCCCTGTCATTGAGGTAGGGGATAATGGGAAAGATTCTGCACGAAAGCGGACGGAATCCTCTTGGACAATCCCCCCTGCAAACCAGAAGCCTGATGCGATAACCGTCTGATAACACAATATGGCTGTCATGAATTTGAAACCAGTGGCTGTCCATGCTTTCATACAGGTATTCTTCGCCGGGGAAAAGCAGCATTCCGTCCTGATCGGTGCCGTGACAGCATTTTTTGTCACAAAGCTTGCCACAATCGCCGATCAGGGGCGTAGGGACATTGAGCTTTTTCCATATTTTCTGGTAAAGCTTTATATACTTTGCCTTTGTGGTTGCCATTGCTCCTCCATCCCTTTACTCGTTCGTGGAATGCTTATTAGTATCCATGGAGTTCGGGGCTTCTAACCCTTCGTTCCTGTTATCTTCCGTTGGGATGCTTTCCTTGCTTTTGCCTTTATTCTGGCCGTCCTTGTAATAAGAATAGATGATGGACTCGAACAACCTGCCGGGAAGCAGTTTTTTCAACAGCGCCGACAGCTTCTGAATAAATTTCCCTGTTAGATAGCGAAGCCTAGGCCGCCTGCTTTGAACGATTCGGCCAATAAGCCTTGCCAGCTTTTCCGGATCGCTGCCATTGGCTTCATCATATTCAATTTTAGAGGTCACCTTCAGGAACAAATCCCTGTAAGGAGAGGACAAGAGGTCTGCAGCCGCGGCATGCGGCCTGTACTTTCTCGACCCCGATTTATGATCAGAAGGTTCAACTAAACTTACCTTAATACCATAGTTTCTTGTTTCCATGCGAAGTGCTTCTGTAAAGCCCTCAATGGCAAATTTCGAAGCCGAGTATGCGCTTTGGAAGGGGATGGCAAACAACCCCATGATGGAACTGAAATTGATAATCTGACCTTCATTTCTGTTTCTCATATACGGCAGCACTGCCTTACAGGTCCTAACAACCCCGCAGGTGTTTGTCAGCAGCACTTTTTCAAATTCCTCATAGGTCGTATCCTCAACAGAGCCCAAAACAAGAACTGCCGCACAGTTGATCAGCACATCAATGCGGCCTTCCATTTCAATGATCCTTTCAATGAGGGCAGTTATTCCCGCCTGATCAGTCACATCCAGGTACACTTTTTTCAGATTGCCCTTATCAGGTGATTCTTCCCTGTAGGATCGCGCACCGGCGTAAACGATATTTCCCATCTCAGCCAGGTGCGTGGCAACAGCCAGCCCCAAGCCCGAGGAAGCCCCCGTTACAACAATGATTTTGCTGTCCTGCTTCATCAATAAAACCCCTTCTTTGGGCTGTGTAGTTCAGCCCTTATTCACCGGATCAGACCGGAATCAAAAATCTTCGTTTTTATCATAGAACTCATTCTAATACAGTTTGCTGAAAAAATCAAAAATAAGTGGATATTTTAAGAAAGTGTGATACAATAAGTTTGTAAAAATTCGTTTTAGGTGCTATGAGCTGGTACTAAATGAGGAACAATCATTTATGCCCCCTTTGATTCAGCGAACAAGACAAGGAGAGGTTACGTATGGATCTGTTTGAAAAATGCTTAAGTTACACAGCTGCGAAAGAAGCAATGGCAGCAGGTGTATACCCTTACTTTCACTATCTGGAAACCGCACAGGATACAGAAGTGGTTATGGAGGGTCATCCGATCATCATGATTGGATCAAATAATTATCAGGGTTTGGCATCCGATCCCCGCGTTGTAGAGGCGGCTAAGGAAGCATTACTGAAATATGGTTCGGGTTGTTCGGGCTCACGCTTTTTAAATGGCACGTTAAAGCTGCATCTCGACCTTGAAGAGAAACTGGCCAAATTTTTAAATAAGGAAGCGGTTATTACCTTCAGCACCGGGTATCAGAGCAACCTCGGTATTATCTCGGCCATAGCCGGCAGAAATGACTATATTGTCTGTGACAAGGAAAACCATGCCAGTATTTATGATGCCTGCCGTTTAAGCTATGCGAAGATGGTCCGTTATGAGCACAGCGATATGGCTGATCTGGAAAAGGTTCTTTCGGAAATTCCTGAAAACAAGGGCATTTTGATTGTAACCGACGGTGTTTTCAGCATGGGCGGCGATATCTGCAAGCTGCCGGAAATCGTGAAGCTGGCTGAAAGGTTTGGGGCCAGAGTCATGGTGGACGATGCTCACGGCCTTGGGGTTCTCGGTGAACGCGGACGAGGTACAGCCGAATATTTTGGTCTGGAAGACAAGGTGGACATCATCATGGGCACCTTCAGCAAGTCTCTTGCCAGCCTGGGCGGATATATGGCCGCCAGCGGGGACGTTATCCATTATGTGAAGCATAATTCCCGCCCGTTCATTTTCAGTGCATCCATCCCACCAGCCAATGCGGCGGCAGCACTGAAAGCCCTTGAAGTGATCCAGCAGGAGCCTCAGCGTATGAAAAACCTGTTGCATATTGCCGATTATATGCGCAATGGGCTTTGGAAAATGGGTATTCCGATTCTGGAATCTACAGCACCCATTATTCCCATTATGACCTATGATAATGACAGAACCTTCATAGCAACCAAGATGCTTTTCGAAGGTGGGGTTTATGTGAATCCTGTTATTGTTCCGGCTGTGGCACCCGGGCAATGCCTGCTGCGTACCAGCTACACCGCGACCCATACCGAGGATCAGATGGACAGGGCCATGAAGGTGATAGGTCAGGTATTTGCGGCTTTGCCACCACGCAAAGAATAATGTAAGAGAAATAGTCTGAAGCAAACAACCGCCCGATATCATGCGCGCATGAGTATGGGCGGTTGTTTTTGATTTCGAAACAAAAAACATCAGGCATAAAACGTACGGCGTTTTTTAATGCGGGCAATAAACCGATTCCCACTTACGTAGTGGGTTCATTCGCCACTAAAGGTAAAATCGGTTTTTTATCTCACGCGTTTTTTGCCCAAAGGGCAAAAATACGCTCTGAGGCAGGGGTCTTAGGAGCATTTAATCAATTACTATTCAACTAAAGTGGGCTTCGCCCACAACCCATTATCGGTACATACAGCTGTAAAACATCAAATTCTTGTTTTCATTTGATGTTTTACGGCTGTAAGTTACTATATAGCGTGCATAGCTGACTACTGTGGGATGACCTCAATCTCGACAGGTTTATCCTTCAGCAGATTGCGCAGTTGCTTGTAGAATTTGCTTTCCTGTTCGTCAGATGACTGCCCCAGGACTATCAGATCGATGCGATGCTCCATGGCAAAGGCCGCGATGGTTTCAGAAATGTTATCTGCCCTGAGCATGGTCATTTCAGCATCATTCAGCTTTGAAATCCTGAACAGGTAGTCCAGGGCTTCGCTTTCCCGACTGTTGTCCAGAATATTCCAGGCGTTTTTGGCCACATGCAACACATGAAGGCTCCCCTGGGCCGATTTTCTGCCGGAAGCCGCCTTAATCAGGCGCTCACATGTTTTCTGCTTGGTAACACAGGCCAATACATTTTGATATATATTCAAGATTGATCTACCTCATTTTCTGTTTTGTTCAATTAGCTTCTCCACCCCCATTATACCAGAAAACAAGCCGATAAGTCTGAACGGATTGTAAATTGTTTGTGACAATAACCTTATAGTTCACAGGTAAGCAGGCATAGCCTGCTGAACGAAGTGATGGATCCCGCATTACCCTTGTTATATTATCTGGCTAATCCTGTTACGGTTGAAAGCAATAGCTGTTTTTGCTATAATGCTGTTATTCTTGTTCTTCCCGGATATATCACACCAGAATCGGGGGTGCTGCGTTGGTCTTTTCCAGCTTGATTTTTCTTTATTGCTTTCTGCCACTAAACCTGTTGTTGTATGTATGTGTTAAAAATAACTATTATCGCAGTGTAATCCTTGTAACGTTTTCATTGGCCTTTTATGCCTGGGGTGAACCAAGATGGGTTGTTCTTTTGGTTTTCAGCGCGTTACTGGACTATATCAACAGCCTTATCATCGAAAACAACAGGGGAACCTGGAAGGCAACACTTGCCCTGGTTTTGTCCATCGTGATCAACCTTTCACTGCTGTTTTTCTTTAAATATTCAGGTTTTTTTGCCCAAAATCTGAACATGCTTCTGGGAACGAATATTTCTGCCAGCAATTTCAGCCTGCCTATTGGGATATCCTTTTACACCTTTCAGACTCTTTCCTATACCATCGATGTTTATCGAAACGAGACAAAAGCCCAGCCTTCGTTTCTGAAGTTCATGCTTTTCGTTTCTCTTTTTCATCAGCTCGTTGCAGGTCCCATTGTACGGTACAGTGACATTGCGGCCGAGATTGACAACAGATCGGTCAGTTTTTCAGATATATCTTATGGAATCAACCGCTTTGTCATTGGCCTGGCCAAAAAGGTTCTGCTGGCCAATACCGCGGGCGAGCTTGCCGGTTCTTTTCTGGACGGAAATATGGATAAGCTCACCACCGGCGGTGCCTGGTTTGGGATTATCCTGTTCTCACTGCAAATCTATTTTGATTTTGCCGGTTATTCTGATATGGCGATCGGAATGGGGCGCATGATCGGCTTTCATTACAAGGAAAATTTCAACTATCCCTATATCGCAAAATCCGCTACCGACTTCTGGCGCAGATGGCATATCTCGCTGGGCAGCTTTTTCCGCGATTATCTGTACATACCCCTTGGCGGAAACAAAAAGCATCATATTCGAAATTTACTCATCGTATGGTTTCTAACGGGCCTTTGGCATGGCGCCAGCTGGAATTTTGTTGTATGGGGCTTGTTCTATGGGGTCTTGATCATAGTTGAGAAGCTTTTCCTGGAAAAATGGCTGAAAAAGCTTCCGGCCTTTGTTTCCCACGCCTGGCTGCTGCTGGCCGTGATGGTGGGATGGGTGTTTTTCTACTTTACAAAGCTTGGAGATGCCATGCACTACCTGGGTATTATGTTTGGAGCCGGTAACAACGGTTTTCTCAGCCTTGAGGACAAGATTCTGATCACAAACAATATCCTGTTTGTAATTGTAGCAATGATAGCGTGCACACCTCTTGTGTCAAAATTGTGGGAGAGGGTTCAAAAACGGACTGAAAGCTGGAAATACGGGGAATGGATACCAGCCTTGGGGCACCCTGTTGTTAATCTGTCTTTGCTGGTTTTATCAACGGCATTCCTTGTTGGAAAGTCTTATAATCCGTTTTTGTATTTCAGGTTTTAGCTGGATGAAGCAATTATTCATATGGATACGGAATATCACAAAACATAAGCAGATCATCAATATCGCCGTTTTTGCGCTATGCTTGTTTCTGGGCGGCCTGTTAAATTTACTGTCAAAGGATCAAACCGTATCCGAGCAGGAGAACAGGGCTCTGGCGCAGATGCCGCGGTTTCAACGAGAAACGTTTTTGAACGGGGAGTACTTTACCGAAATTGAGAACTATTTTGCCGATCAGTTTTTCTCAAGGGATTTTTTTGCCGGCATCAGTAACGATGTCCAATCCCTGATGGGTTTTCCCGGCGCGCAGGAGGTTCAGCTGGTAGCCTCCGATGGGTTCAACGCGTTTGAGGAGCATATTGCCGTGGACCCAGTTGAATCAGCCCTTACAGCACCCATGGGTACCGGCACGGTTACTTCAGACAACTCCACTGAAACAGTGAACACGCAGCCAGGTACGGGAGTACCACGCATTCCAGCCGAATCATCCCCCGCCGGAACAGACGCCGCAGCACCGAACATTTCAAATGGATCATCTTCCACTGGGCCAGATGCGACAACACCGGACAATCCAGCCGAATCATCCTCCACTGGGCCAGATGCGACAACACCGGACAATCCAGCCGAATCATCCTCCACTGGGCCAGATGCGACAACACCGAACAATCCAACCGAATCATCCTCCACTGGCCCAGATGCCACAACACCGAACAATCCAACCGAATCATCCCCCACAAAACCTGATTCTGCTCCTTCACCGACAAGCAAACCAGCACGGGATGATGAGGGAAAAACTATCGGTAAGGTCTTAATTTATAAGGATGCCGCATATGCGCTGTTTCCCTTCAGCCAGGACTCGGCCAATTACTATGTAAAAACCCTTAACCAGTTCCATCAACAGGCAGGAGAAGGAGTAAAGGTCTATTCCATGCTTGCACCAACCAGCATGGAGTTCCTGAAGGAAGAGAAATTCCAGGAGCTGACCGACTCTCAGAAGGACACGATAGAATATGTCAATGCAAGGTTGAAAGGGGTTGTACCCGTAGATGCCTATACCCCCATTCAAGAGCACAGCGATGAGTATGTCTATTTCAGAACCGACCATCATTGGACTGCACTGGGGGCCTATTATGCCTATACCGGCTTTGCACAGGCTGCCGGGCTGGAGCCGGTTTCCCTGGATAAGTATCAGACTGATGTCATTGAGGGCTATATAGGCTCCATGTATGAAACCACGGGCAGCAGCAACCTGAAACGCAACCCGGATAGCATCACGGTTTATAAACCCTTCACAGAAAATGAATACAACATTTATTATGGCTCTGCGATAAAAATGAAAGTTATTGACATGTCCCATGCCGACAAGAAGATTAAGTATCGGGTGTTCTTAAGTGGTGACAGGCCTTTGGGAATAATTAAAACGGATGTTGCCAACGGGAAGAAAATCCTGGTCATCAAGGACTCCTATGGCAATGCAATGGTTCCTTTCCTGATGCCGCATTATGAAGAAATCTATATTGTTGACCCGAGGCAATATGAGAAGAATATCTTCAGTCTGGTTCAGAATAACGATATTCAGGAGGTGCTTTTCCTGAATTATGTTCCCATTTTAAGCTATTACGGTTATATCGACCTGATTGTAAAGGTGATGGAAGCGGAAGTGAAGTAAAAAGCTCATACACTTTATGTAAAAAACAATTTGACTCAATAGCGGCAATGTGATAAAATTGCACTAATACGAATCTTTATCAGGATTTTATTTCCAATAAAACCAATGGGAATCCTGCTAAAGTCAGTAAAATAAGCCGAGTTCATTTGTATGAAGCGGGGGACCCAACCACGGGGCGAATTCCATCAGGATAGGATAACTCTTTCAATCCGAGCCCGTCAGCTAACCTCGTAGGCTGTGAAAGAGGAGTATAGTGCCTGTAGCCATGGATATACTCCATGGTTTTTTTGTTCTCATTTTACAGTGTTCTATCTTCATTCAGCACATTCAACAGATGAAGTTTTAGGCTTTATTGCCTTGAAAAAGAAGCGGCGGGTATCAGCTGGGACATCAGAGCCAAAGCGGGATACCACCGCAAAACAGTTTCCATTTTATGGGGGAGAGGAGCTATAAACATGAATGTAAAGAAGAAAAAAAACAATTTACTCATCAATGAATATGCAATGATGGCGGAAGAATGCAGCAAAATAGATCCGGAGCTTTACACCAAATATGAAGTGAAAAAAGGGCTTCGGGATATTAATGGAAAGGGCGTTTTGGCCGGCCTTACAGAAATCGGAGAGGTTAGTGCCTCCACTGTTGAAGGTGGACAAACCGTTCCTGCACCGGGGAAACTGATATACCGGGGAATGGATATCAATGACCTGGTGAATGGGTTTATCAGTGAACACAGGTATGGATTTGAAGAAACTGCTTATTTGCTCATGTTTGGCAGGCTGCCCAACCATTCAGAATTGACAGATTTTGAGGGATTGCTCGCACAATACAGGGGTCTTCCCAAAACCTTTGTCGAAGATGCGGTGATGAAGCTTCCAAGCAATGATATCATGAACCTTCTTTCCAGAAGCGTGCTAAGTTTATATTGCTATGACAGCCATGCAGATGATCTTTCTATCGAGAACGTTGTCCGGCAATGCCTGCAGCTTATCGCACAGCTGCCTTCGCTGGCCGCATACGGGTATCAGGTCTTAACCCATTATTATCAGGGAAAAAGCCTGGTCATTCATGCGCCGAAGCCTGAATACAGTACGGCTGAGAATGTGCTGCATCTGCTTAGACCGGATTCGAAATTTTCCCAATTGGAAGCCATCCTGCTGGATCTGGCTTTGGTGCTTCATGCGGAACATGGCGGAGGAAACAATTCCACCTTTGCCAACCATGTGATCACCTCTACGGGAACAGACACCTATTCTGCCATGGCCTCCTCATTATGCGCGCTGAAGGGTCCACGCCACGGTGGCGCCAATGTGAAGGTTGTTCAGATGTTTGAGGACATGAAGCGGGAAGTAGAGGACTGGGACAACGATGAACAAATTCGTGAATATCTTGGCAAAATTGTTAACAAGGAAGCCTTTGACAGAGCTGGCCTGATCTATGGTGTAGGTCACGCGGTATACTCCATATCCGATCCCCGTGCCATTATTTTCAGGGGGTATGCGAAAGAGCTTGCGAAAGAAAAGGGCTTTGAAAGAGAATTTAGCCTGTACGAGAGGGTAGAGAGGCTTGCACCTCAGGTGATTGCCGAACGAAGGAAAATGTACAAGGGTGTCAGCATCAATGTGGACTTCTATTCCGGCCTGGTTTACAAGATGCTGAATATTCCGGAAGAATTGTTTACGCCTTTGTTTGCCATCTCCAGAATCGTGGGCTGGAGTGCGCACCGCATCGAGGAGCTGGTGAATAACGGTAAAATTATCCGCCCCGCCTACAAGAGTATAGCCCCACGTCGGGACTATGTTCCATTAAGCCAAAGAGCAAAATCGGAATCGGGTAGAAGCGCCTCGTCTGCTTGCTGAGTGCGCCGACTGGGATGGTTCTATTTGGCTTAGCGGAGCTAAATGAGACAATTGTACATCAACTGGTCGGTTCTGGGTGCTGAACCAGTGACGGTTTTCTTTAAGCCGGAAATGATTGGTGATGCTTTTGGGATTGAGCCCTTTAAAGCTTCCAAGGTATCAAATTAGGTCATTACAGTAAGTTGCCAAGGTTCTGTTTAGCTTATTGAACCTGATGTTCAAAATGGTCAAAGAGTTCTATTTTACAATGGATGGATTCCAACAAAAAGACCGTACGGCAGGGGCTTACCCTGCCGTTTCATTTTCAATATCCACTTGACGTCTTCACTTCTGAGGATTACCATAGATTATGCCAACAAGAACATAGTCATTCTGTTCAATTCTCTCACCCCATCAATAGGAAACATAAAGCCTTATCAATGAAAGGAAACAGAGAAGCATGATTTCATCATTAAATGCTCTTAAGAGGGAGGACTATCCCAAATTTGGCAGTAAAGCCGCCAACCTTGGAGAACTCATCCGTATAGGAATGAATGTCCCGGAGGGTTTTGCGCTGTCTTTCAAATTTTTTGAAGCGTTTTTGAAGCATAACGAAATTACTTATCAACCGCAGCAATATTTAGCATTCAGCAGTGAACTAAGGCAGAAGATCCTTGCAGGCCAGTTTTCTCAACAGCTTTCTTCCTTGTTTTCGGCATCCTTTGGCACAATCGCAGCAGAAGGAAAAATGTTTGCTGTCCGCTCATCCTCTCTCGTTGAAGACAGTGATGCTTACAGCATGGCCGGGATGTTTGAATCCTATATCGGCTTGACATCAGCCGGGCAGGTGGAGGATGCCATAAAAAAATGCTATGCATCTCTTTTTACAGATAAGGCTCTTCATTTTATGTTTGAAAACAATATCTCGTTCCAGCAGTTAAAAATGGGTGTTATTGTTCAGCAATTCATTGAAGGAAGCCCGTCCGGAGTAATCTTTACTGCAGATACCATCAATATGGATGCCGGGAAGATGCACATCAATGCAGTAGATGGCATCTGTGCGGACTATGTCGGTGGAACCCGTCCATCTTCGCTGTTTGTTGTAGAAAAGAGTAGCGGAAAAATACTGGATATGAACAGGAATGAAGACTCAGTTCTGCTTGATCAAAACCTTATTGCACAGTTACACACCACTGCCCTGAAATGTGAGCAGCATTTCGGCTGCTACCTGGATATAGAGTACACTTTTTCACAAGGTAAGGTGTTTTTCCTTCAGGCTCGTCCTGTTACCACCTTTAAAACCAGGGATTTTCAAATAGCCTGGGAGAACCCCGAAGATGAACAATATACCTGGTTTTGTATTATGCCATCTCCCTGCCCGCCGCTGGTGCAGGATATCATGCGAGCAGAGATAAAAGAGGTTTCACAGGGAGCTTATGAGGCGGTCTTCAGGCTTGATACCTATGGAGAATGTACCATTCAGGATGGGTTTGTGTATGCCCGGAACAAAGATGTTGAAAATGTGGAAGAAAAGCGGGAACTGCTGCTGCAAAAGATAAGCCAGCTGGCACAGGAGGGAAAATGTATCTATCATGACATCATTTTGCCGGACCTGCTTACAAAAATCAGGATTCTTGATCAATACCAGGGAAGAACGCTCAACGCGGCTGAAACGGTTGAATACCTTCGAAATGCCTGGGACTATCTCAGGTTTACATGGCGCAAGCATTGGATGGCAGTGCAGGCCAATGAAAACCTGTATCGTTTTGAGCGCGAGCTGATAGAAGCTTTTCCGGATTTTGGAGTACAGGATGTATACGATCTGGTTTATGGCTTCAGCAGGTTGTCGAGAGAAAGGGAGCTGCTTTTTGAGATGTCGTCCGTTGTTAAAAACAATGAGACCCTGCGAACAATGTTTGAACAACAGCCATATGATGAAATCCTGTATGCCCGTCTGAAAAACGAACCATCTGCAGACCGTCTGCTTGAGTTGATCGATACATATGTCTGTGAATTTGGCTTATGTGATGCGGGGATAGATACGGTTCTTCATCCTGTTGTCAGCGAGCGCCCTGATTATGCGGTTGGGCAGCTTCGCGACATATTGAATGCCGACGCGGCGGTTTTCTTAGAATCGGTTCGCAATGCGCCGATCCAAAAACAAAAAAAGAAGGAAGAAATTCTTTCAAGGCTGTCTGCCAGTGAGCACGCTTCATTTCTGTCGAAGCTGGAGATGGCTGAAAAAGCCTTTATCATGAATGATAATCACAATATTTATATGGAGCGCATGTATCGGGGCTATGTCAGGCTTGCTTCCATGCAGGCCGGGCGGATTTTATGCGGGAAGAAACTATTGGACAGCCCCGAAGATATTCAGTTCCTTTTCCTTTCAGAGGTGATCTCGCTTATGGAAGGAGGAGAACTGAAGCCGGATGTTATTGCAGAAAGAAAAAATGAATACAGGATCCGTAAGAGAATCATGCCGCCGGAAATGATTGGCGTCCAACCTGATTTCAGTAATTTTAACGATTTCGATGCCCCACAGCCTGGAGGTCCAAGCGAAGAAAAGTCTCAACTGAGGGGTGTCTCGGGCCTAAGAAAGAAAGTCAGGGGAATTGTTCATGTTGGAATTCCCGAAAGCCTTCAGGAAGAAAGAATTCTGGTCTTGCATGGTACCCATTTTGAACAGAATATTCTTTCCAGGCTGTCAAGGATCAAGGGCTTCATCTTTAATTGGGGGTCGCCGTATGATCACCCGGCCATTCTCGCCCGGGAGATGAATATACCGGCCATTTACATGACCAATAACGCCACGCAGGTTCTGAAAACAGGAGATGATGTTGAGCTCGACGGCTTCACCGGGATTGTTACCGTTTTGCCAAAGTAAATCTACGCAAGAGGGACCAGGGACCCATATCAATGGCTATAATTGCCCATACCCCGAAAATATGGAAGGTGTACAATACAATTGGGGAGATAGTCTTAAAGGTGGTGTATGGGATGAAAGCCTTTGAAGTTCTTAAAAAAAACAACGGCAGTTCAATGGTTTTCTATGGGATCGCATTATCACTTCTTCTGGGTATTTGCGCACTGGTGGTGGATATTGGCCGTGTAACGGTAGAAAAAAGCAAGTTTCAAAATGCATTGGACGCAGCTGCTCTGGCAGCGATACGGGAACTGCCGGATAAAATCCAGGCCGAAGCCATGGCGAAGGAGTATATCGAAAAGAACGGTTTCCGCCAGGATGATATCATTGTCACATTTGAGAACAATGACAGTGAAATACACATACAGGGTACGTTGCAAATCCGATATCTGTTCGCCCGAATTCTCAACTTCGATGACGTAACTGTCAGTCAAAAAGCGGCAGCAGCCGGAGGAGCGGGAAGAGCTTTCGATTATGCGCTTTTTTCCGGCAGCACCAGCCAGGCGTTGATTATTAATGGCGGCGGGACGGAAATTACTGGAAGCACTCATACAAACAACGACTTTATCCTGCATGGCGGAAAATCTACAATCACCGGGGCGTGCGAAGCTGTTGGAACCCTGACCATAACGGGGAACAACGTGAATATTGGCAGCGAGATGCCCGGGGCACCTTTTGTTGACATGCCGGACTTTACCGACATTATAAAGGAGCAGGCACAGAGCTGTGGAACCTATTATAACTCGGGTAAAGTATACGATCATAATGTTACAGTGAACTCATCCATCTACGTCGACGGTGAGATCAATATCAATTCAGCCCGATTTTCCGGTACGGGGTGCCTGCTGGCAAAAAACAGCATTGTCTTCAATGGGAGCAGCCTTTACAGTGCTCCCAGCGATGCAATCTGCTTCTATTCCGAAACCGGAAACATTATTTTTAATGGTGCGAAATCCGAAATACATGGAATTATTTACGCACCGAACGGCACGGTCATTTTCAATGGTGCCAAGCAAACTGTTTATGGAAGAGTGATTGCAAAGAACATCATTTTTAATGGCACCGGGCTGACCGTCATTTCAGGCAGTGGTGATTTGCAGAGCCTCCCGGTGCAGGCGGTAAGGCTTATTCAATAACTGTTTGAATTCAAACTTGGAACCGGGACCCAGGCTATTATATACTGAAAAAACGAAAGATTATTTGAAGGGAATAGATTATGATGAAGCCTCGGAAATCCTTTAAAGCAAAGGCGTTTCCAAGGCTTCTTTCGTCTATTCCCGCTCAATTGTGGCGCAGGGTTTGGGGCTTCCGGGATTGTCCCAAATGAATAGTGCGGAGGACCTGGGCCTCATTCAAAAAGTCATAGATATTTCGATCCTCTGAACCGAGGAACAGACGCATAATCTTATTGAACCCTTTGACCAATACTGTATAATATAACTATCGTATCACAAAAAAATGACGGGATTAACCATATGCGGGGTGTTGAATTTGGATCAGAGCTATTGTCTGGTACTTGCCGGCGGCGGCACAAGGGGAGCTTATCAGGTTGGTGCGTGGAAAGCCCTGCGGGAATTGGGGATTGGCATATCTGCCGTAGCGGGAACCTCTATTGGAGCGATCAATGCGGCTTTCGTTGTTCAGGGAGAAGCTGAAAGACTGGAACAGCTTTACGATGATGTTGAAATTGGGGATGTCATTGAAACAAACGCGGAAATAGGAGAAAATAAAAACCTTTTTAATATTGGGAATATCGTTCGGGTTGCCCGGGATTTCATCAAACAAAAGGGTTTCGATAACGAGCCACTAAAGAAATTACTGCGCCAGAACCTGGATGTCCATAAAATTTATGCTTCTGATGTCGATTTTGGGATGGTCACCTATTCGATAAAAAATAACAAACCGATGGAAATATTCAGGAAAGATATCCCCGAAGAGGAGTTCATCAATTACCTCCTCGCGTCTGCCTGTTTTCCCATTTACAAAGCACAGAAGATCGGAGAGAACACATTTCTGGATGGCGGCCTGTACGACAATATGCCCATTAATATGATGATCAAAAAGGGCTATAAGCGGTTTATTGTCATCGAGCTTCCAGGGCGGAACGTGAAAAGAGGCCTCATTAGAAAAGATGTGAGCATCAAACTAATACGTCCGGATGAACCCCTGGGAGGGGTTTTTGAATTTAACCGGGACAGGATAAAAAAGAATTCAAAGCTGGGGTACCTGGATACACTGCGTGCGTTCTGCGCTTTGCAGGGCCATCGGTACTATTTCAGGACGCAGGATTTCACAGGGCTGTTATCTCGCTTTACACTGCAAACCATTGAGGGTCTGGAATTTGCAGCGTATGTTTACAATATGGACCGGTATCAGATTTATGAATCCGACCGTTTTCTTGCAGAATTGCTGGAAAGGCACCGGAAGGCAGAAGAGCAATATCTGGCAGTCAAAAAAATGACGGGAATCACTACGATGATCAAGGAATATGCAAAATTGAAAAGCCTTCTCAGCGATGATTTGATTTTATGCTTTTTCGCTGAGAAGCTCGCGGAGGAACCGTATTTCAACGGTATGGGCGATAACATGCTACTTTCAGATTACAT
>CAYVFB010000064.1:0-412 GCA_964450305.1 uncultured Ruminiclostridium sp. | reverse complement strand
GTCGTTATGTCGAGACGGAGCAAGAGAATTTAACATACAAAATCCAGCATTCAGGGTGTATACCCACTGGAACCCACCCGGTAATCGACTCGTGAAATATGTGTTCTCCTGATGAAAAATCAGTTATAGGTTCCATCTTGGTTTATTACAGAGAAGGGCATAAGTAAAAGTCACTTTTGTAGAGGAGGCTCAAAATGGACAACCAAATTAAAAATCAGGAAAGAACCGGTATGCGTGTCGGGCTTGCTATCATAATTTTTGGGGCTGCAGTCATTATTTTTCCTTTTCTGGCCAGGCTGGATATGTTTCAGTACGGTTACGGCATGGTCTTTATCGGCGGTTTTATCGCTCTGGCAGGCTTGATTAGTTATGCCTTTAAAATTATCTTCAACCTCTTTAAAATCAGATATAA
>CAYVFB010000063.1:0-19532 GCA_964450305.1 uncultured Ruminiclostridium sp. | reverse complement strand
AAATGGCTGGCAAAAAACAGTGACATTCTCATACTGGACTGCCCCACCAGGGGCATCGATGTTGGTGTGAAGGCAGCGATGTACCGCCTGATGACAGAACTGAAGGCCCAGGGAAAATCCATCGTCATGATTTCCGAGGAGCTGCTGGAGCTGATCGGTATGAGCGACCGTATTCTGGTTATCAAGGACGGAAAAACTCAGGCAGATCTGAAGCGCAGCAAGGATTTAAGTGAAAAGCAGATCATTCAATATATGATTTGAGGAGGGGCATCACCATGCAAGCGTCCGCAAATATAGTCGATGTTCAGGAAATTTTAAACCAAAAAGCACAGAGGAGAGCTTTGCTGACCAATCTGCTTCCGTTTACCGGGCTTACCTTCATTTTTATCTTTTTCATTATCGTAACAAACGGTAAAATACTCAGCAGTGGAAACCTCACCAATCTGATCAGCCAGTGCTTTTCTGTTTCCATCGTTGCCGTGGGGGCTTCATTTGTCTACGCACATGGGGGCATGGATTTCTCCATTGGTGTCAGCAGCGGCGTCGCTCAGCTGGTCGCCGCAATGGTTATCACCTCAACCGGTTTGCCTGTGTGGGTGGCAATCGCTGCCTGCATTTTAATCGCAGTCCTGTGCGCCACAATTGTTGGCGCCACATCTGCTTTCCTTCGTGTACCGGTATTCGTCGTGTCGCTGTGCATGAGGGCAATCTGCGCGGGCCTGCTCACGGTAGGGATAGCAAAAACCGATATTGCCATCGATTTTCTGAAGTTCAATGCGTTCAACAATGCATTTCTAAAGCTGTTTGTGCTGCTGGCTGCCATAGGAATCGGTTATTACCTGTTTGAGTATACTGCCCTGGGCAAAATGGAAAAAGCCATCGGCGGCAATGCTGTCACCGCTTTTCAAGCCGGTGTAAAGGTAAAGAAGAACCAGATCCTCGCCTATTCTCTGATGGGCTTGTGTGTTGGCATTGCTGCTTTTTTTCAGCTTACGCGTTCAGGGGCCGCCACCGGCTCCAGTGGCAGCGGCCTTGAGTTTGATATCATGGTGGCCATTGTGCTGGGGGGGTTCCCCATGTCCGGCGGCAGTGCGGCCAAGCTGCGGGCGGCCATCATCGGGGCCCTTACGATCACCATTCTTTCCAACGGGCTCATTCTTTGGGGGATGGACTATTTATTGATTAACGGGGTGAAGGGTTTGTTGTTCCTGACCATTGTTGCAATCTCCTATGACCGTACAAACCTGAGCCAGATCAATATCACCGGTTCCTAAACCGGCTTTCATCGCCGGTTAATATAGGGAAAATAAAGAAGGAGGGTCACGAAGATGTTAAAAAGAATTCTGTGTTTTCTGCTGGTTGTGTTGATGCTTACCGCAGTACTGTCAGCCTGTGGCGGCCAAACGGCAACCAAACCTGATGAGGGTACTGCTGCAGGTGGAGAACAGAAAGCTCCCACGACGGCACCTGTTGCGGAACCAGAAACAAAATCGATCATACCGGCTGAGCTTCCGAAATTTAAAATCGGTGTGATGTACTACACCTTTACAGACAAGCTGGGTTCACAGATGAAAAACGCGCTGGACTATATTGCTGACGATTTCAATGTAGAGTTTCAATACATTGAAGCCAGCTGGAGCGCGGAAGCAGGCCAGGCCGCCATGGAAACCGCACTGCAGACAGGTTTGGACGGAATTATTGCAGTGTCAAGCGGTGTAGCTGTCCTGGACGCTTGTAAAAAGGCGGGCAATGTTCCTTTTGTTTCGATACAGGTAGAGCCCATTGATAATAATGTTGCCGCCGACATGGCAGCTTATGACTGCTACCTTGGCGCAGTCAGCGAAAATGACCTGCAGGTTGGCATCAATGCCATTGAGGCACTTCATGCCAGCGGCGTGCGCAACCTTGGCGTATGCGGGCTGACCCCAGGCTATGCAAGGTCCCATGATGATCGCATCCGGGGCGTCAAAAGTGCAGTGAAGCAGAAAACTGACTTGACTTTGGTTGCCGAAGATTACACCCTGGCGGAGTATGCCAAATCCGTATCTTCCTTTGCCGCCGCGTACCCCGAAATGGATGGACTGTTCGTATCTCAGGGTGTCGAATCGATTTATCAGACAATGAACACCGAAGGCCTGATAGGAAGCGTAAAGCTGGCGATGGTGGATATTTCCGAAAGCACGGGCGATTACTTTGACAATGGCACACTGGTATATATTGCAGGTGGCCAATATGGAACAACAATGATTGGTTTCGCATTGCTTTACAACTATTTGTATGATGGCACACGCATTATTCCGGACACCTCCGTTACACTTCGCAGACCCTTTATTGAAGTAAAGAGCAGCGAGGAATATGAGCATTATCTGAAGCATGTCGACGGGGGCATTCCCGTTTACACCGCAGAAGAGATTGCAGCGCTGATCCACGGGTTCAATCCCGAGGCAAGCTATGGCAGCTTTGCAAAAGCGTCGGCAGATTATTCACTCGGGGATATCGTTGCAAGGCATGGCGATCTGAAATGATTCAACAGTGGTCTCGATAAAACAAGCGGGGTGATCATGTGAATGTGAAAGTAAAACGCTATGTGGTGGATACGATTAAAACCCTGGCATTGCCGGTTATTGTCATTGCGTTGTTTGCCATACTGACGGGCGGCCGATCGCTTACGAAGCGTATGCTGTTGGTAACGGCCAGGCAATCTGTCATGCCGATTATCATCTCCATGGCACTGATGGGCAATATGAAGCTGGGCATGTGGGATTTTTCCGCCGGAGGTGTCGTGTTGTCGGCAGCGATCATCGGGGGCAACCTGATGAAAATGACAAACACCGGGATACCGGGGCTCGTTTTTTTCTGCCTGTTCATCGCCATTGCGATGGCAACGCTTACAGGCTATTTGAACAACAAGCTTCGGGTGCCCACGCTCGTCGTAACCATTGGGTTGGTACTCATCTACGAAACCATTCCCAGAGCAATCTTTCCCGGCGGCGTAACAATCAGGGCAAAATACACCACCCTCGCATCCTCGCCCTATTGTTTCATCATACTGGCAATCATGTTCGCGGGTTTCTACCTGATGTACAACAAAACAGCCTATGGTCACAACATTCGCGCCCTGGGGGGAAGCCATGAAATTGCAAAGAGTGCCGGGCTGAATGCTCCCAGGATTATTCAGATAGGGTTCTCCATCAGCGGTATCTTCCTGGGCATCGGTGCGGTTATCTATGTTTCAACCAACGGACAGCTGATGACTGTGACGGCATTGGGCTCGGTTGCCACCATTTTCGAGGCGATGATGGGCGTGTTTCTTGCATTTTTCCTGTCGCAGTTTTGTAACCTCGCCGTAGCGTTGGTCGTCGGCACCTTTACAATGACTGCCCTTACCAATGGCCTGGTTGCAATGGGGTTGCCGGCAACCATGAGAAGCATTACATCGGGGTTGTTCCTGCTGATTCTGCTTTGCATCTCTGCCAATCAGGAAAGGATCATCAAATGGCGTGCCGACAGGCAGCGTGCCCGTGAAATTATGACCAGGAGCAATTCCGGCACGGATGTATCGAAAGAAATGTGACAAGCAAAACCACTAATAAGCATACGGTTCTGGCAGAAGGCGGATGAGCGGCTGTTACCAGGCATACTGTCTTCTGCTAGGCTGGATGTTATGATGTATTGATGGGCTGATATTGTGTCATGCCCGCAGGGGTTTAGTCCCTGCGATTATCTAAGTAAGTATGGCTAAGTCAAATAGGTCAAGCCCACAGGGGCACGCTCCCTGCTGGGACTTGGAATGGAATCGGAACATCGACAAGTCATGCCCGCAGGGGCACGGCTCCAATGGATATCATGTATTGGGGTTCATGGCGTGTCATGGACTCAGCACCAGGAGGTAGCAATGACGAAGCAGGATAGAATGAAGTTTGACAAACAGGCTATTGATATTGTCCGTCAAATGAGCCTTGAAGAAAAAATATATCTCATGAGCGGTTCCATCACACCTCAGAAGATGATGCAGGATTTCTCCACACCGGGTTACCACTATAACATGGTGCCCTACCCGGCCGGAGGCAATGAAAGGCTGGGTGTGCCAAGCCTCAGGTTCTGCGATGGTCCAAGAGGCGTGGTCTCGGGAAACTGCACCTGTTTTCCGGTTACCATGGGCAGGGGAGCCACTTTCGATACCGATCTGGAGGAACGGGTCGGCAAGGCGATTGGATGTGAAATCCGCGCCAATGGCGGCAATTACTTTGGCGGCGTCTGCATCAACCTTCCGTATAATCCGGGATGGGGCAGAAGCCAGGAAGTATACGGCGAGGAGTCGTTCCACCTGGGCGAAATGGGTAAGGCACTGGTGCGCGGCGTTCAAAGCCAGAACGTGCTGGCGTGCATCAAGCATTACGCATTCAACAGCATGGAAATATCTCGTTTTAAGGTCAGTGTCACCTGTGATGACCGGACCGAGCAGGAAGTATTCCTGCCGCATTTCAAAGATTGCATCGACGCAGGCGCAGCCAGTGTTATGTCGGCATACAACCTCTATGATCAGGTGCATTGCGGGCATAGCGAGTATCTACTGAAGAAGGTGCTCCGGGATGAATGGGGTTTTGACGGCATTGTGATCAGCGATTTCATCTGGGGGGTTAAAGACACTGTAGCGGCAGCAAACGGCGGACAGAACATCGAGATGCCCTGTACCATGCTGTTTGGCCAAAAGCTTTTGAAAGCGGTTCAGGATGGGTTTGTTTCTGAAGATAGAATAGATAACTCGGCAGTATGCATTGTACGCACACTGCTAGCCTTTGAGCAGGCGCAGGATCCGGAAGAGTATCCGCAAAGCGTAATCTGCAGTGAAGAACACACCATGCTGGCACTGGAATGCGCCCACAAATCCATTACTTTGATGAAGAATGAAGGGATTCTGCCTTTTGACATTTCAGTAAAAACAGTGGCTGTCATCGGGAAGCTGGGTGATAAGGAGAACATCGGCGATCATGGCTCCAGCCGGGTGTTCCCGCCGTATGTTGTGACCTTGCCTCAAGCTTTGAGAAAACGCAATTTAGAGGTTCTTCTCTGTGACGGGGCGGATCCTGACGAAACAAAAAGAATCGCTGCTCAGGCCGATGCAGTATTAATTGTAGTAGGGTATAATCACAATGATGAAGGTGAGTATATTGCTCCGCAGGAAGATACCACTGATGTAGAAACAGCAGGAATGGACAGTGTCGGTGGTGACAGGAAATGCCTGGGGCTGCATGCCGATGAGGTTGACCTGATAAAGGCTGTTGGCCGGATAAACCCCAAAACAGCAGTCATTCTTATCGGAGGCAATACCATCATCACATCCGACTTTGACCAGAATGTTCCTGCAATGATGATGGCCTATTACCCTGGGATGGAAGGCGGAACCGCCATCGCGGATATCATCTTTGGGGATGTATGCCCTTCCGGCAGGCTGCCCTTTGTGGTGCCCTACAGCGCAGAGGATTTACCATATGTCAATTGGAATACCGATCACCAATATTATGAATATTATCATGGATATGCACGGCTGGATAAGGCAGGGAAAAAGCCCGAATTCCCCTATGGCTTTGGCCTTAGCTATACAAAATTCACTTTATCCGGGGCTGAAGTCAGTGTCAGCGACACCGACGTGACGGTTTCATGTAAGGTGAAAAACATTGGTGGGGTCAGTGGTGATGAAGTGGTTCAACTATATATTGGCTTTGAAAACTCGGGGATTGACCGCCCGAACAAGCTGCTTCGCGGCTTTGCCAGGGTATCTCTTGACCCGGGGATGGAGAAAAAAACAACCCTCTGCTGTCCTGTTGAGAAGTTGAAATACTATGATCCGGTACATGCGCAATGGAAGTTTGAGGACATCTTATATACCGCCTATATTGGCACGAGCAGCGATAAGAAAGATCTTCTTTCCTGTGAATTCAGATTGAATATAAATTAGGAACAACAGCTCAATTGTTACGAATATGCCTGGTCCTGGTGCAAAAATGTTCCGGGATACCAGGGTCTGATTAAAATTTGCAAAAAACATCATACCCGGAGATATTATGTGAGTGAAATGACTCAAATCAATCAATCAGGCATGAAAAAAAATGAAAACCTTGCGCGCATCATACTGTTTTCCATTGTGATAGTGCATATGTTTTTGCGTAGTGCAATTACAGTGATGCCTTCCGCGCTGATGAGCGTCATTATGTCGGATATGGGGCTGGACTATTCTCAAGCCGGTGTGATTGTATATATCACCAGCCTTGTGATGGGTATATTCCTGTTTGTCGGAAGCTCTGCCATAGCAAGGCTGGGTGCCGTGCGCACATTGATTCTTGCGATGGTGTTTCTAGGATTGGATGGCGTATTTTCTTTTTTCATCCGCAATTATTGGTTTGTTTTGTTGGGAAGGGTATTGAGCGGAATTGGAAACGGGCTTTCCATTGGCGCGTGCTCCGCATTGATTGCTGCGTGGTTTGAGAAGAAACATCATGGCATTGCCAACAGCATTTCCAGCATCATCTATTCGGTGAGCTTCTCCGCTGCATATGCCATTACTGTGCCTGTATACACTTCCGTTAACTCATGGCAAAATGAGATGCTCCTATGGGCAGGCCTTTCCATCGCCTTAGGTTTGGTGTTGCTGCTTTGGAGGTTCAGAAAAACCGACAAAACGGTTACGGGGTCGGACAAGGTTCAACAACGCAGCAGTTTGAAATGCGCCATAAAATACAAAGAGGTGTGGTATCTGGCGGTTGCTATGACAGGTCTTATGTGGACCTATAAATGCTTTATGGCCTATTTGCCAGCTTATCTTTCCGAGTTCTTCGGGCTGTCGATTGCACAGGCAAGCTCTGTTACAGGGCTGATGCCGCTTGCAGGTATCATCGGTTCATTGGGTGCCGGGTCCATTTATCATATAATTAAAAAAAAGAAGCTCCTTTTATGGGCCCCGATGCTGGGTGCGTTTGCTGCTTCGTTTGGTATCAGCGTATCATTGCCAGGGCTTATGCTTTACAGCTGCATCTTTCTGTTTGGCTTTTGTTATATGGCCTGGTGTAGTGTTTCAAGTACATTGCTGATGGATTTAAAGGGGGTTACGCCCTCAATCCTAAGTGGGCTGATGGCAATTATGATTGGTTCAGGAACCTTTATTACTATCTTCGCTCCCTTTTTATTTGATCTTTTGAAAGACATTACAGACATGCAAACAACCTTTCTGATCTTCTCATGCATGCTGGTGTTCTCTCTGGCAAGCACACTGCTGTATAGGGATACACAGCATGATGATATGAATCAATGAGCGCAAGCGCTCATTGATGGCAAGCCCATTCCAGTCAGGGAGCTTAACCTGTGGGGGCTTATCATTCGCATATGCCGTTCAACCCCCACCGCTCTTTGATTCTGCAATCACCTTCTCTTTGTTTCAAAATTTATTATTGACGTCAATCCCCCATCAGGCATATAATAGTTAAGCGCTTAATTAATAGACGTTTAATTCAACTAAGCGTATAAACTGCGCCTGAAATAGCCGGGACTTGGAGCATACGGACATCCTGCCGATGGTGAATAAACATGCGGGGTAACGGGTTGCATCGTTGAAGTTCTGACCGACTATTCCCTGGCAACTAACTATTGAATCGGAGGGGTATAATTGAATTTCAAGGAAATTGTCATCCGTTTTGAAAAACTGCATCTTTTCCGCCGGATTCTACTTCAGAAGTCCCTGGATTACCCTTTGTATCCAGGACAGCTTCACCTGCTTGAATTTGTTGGCAACCACACGGGCTGCACGCAATCAGAGGTTGCAGAGCATCTGATGATTTCCCCGGCATCGGTGGCCCTTTCCACGAAGCGGATGGAAAAATCCGGCCTTCTTGAGAAACGAACCGACCCCAGTAATTTACGTTACAAAAGGCTCTATGTCACAGAGAAAGGAAGCAACTTATCCATTCGTTGCCGTGAAACGCTGGATGGTATGGACGAAGTCATGTTTCGCGGGCTTGACGAGGATGAAATCAATCAGCTGATGGATATTCTGGACAAGCTTCTGAAAAACCTTGCCGACAGTGATTTATTCAATCCGGAGGATATGGATTTTTCTTCCCTGATGAACCTTTGCTCAAAAATGAAAAAAGGAAGGACATAACGAATGATTAAAAAGCTGCTGCCCTATGTGGGCAAATACAAAAAGTATGCCTTGCTCGGTCCCTTAATCATTATCTTTGAAGTGTTTCTGGAAGTGAACATTCCGCGTATCATGGCCGATCTCGTTGACACAGGAATCATGAATAAAGACCTTTCCTACATCATGAAAAAAGGGCTTATGATGATCCTGATGGCCTTATTGTCCCTTGTTGCCGGTGCTCTTGCTGCCCGTTTTGCAGCCATTGCGTCAACCGGTTTTGCAAAGGGAGTCCGCAAGGCCTTGTTTTACAGGATACAGGATTTTTCATTTGCGAACATGGATAAATTCACCACGGCTTCCCTGGTGACCAGGATGACAACCGATGTGAACAACACGCAAATGACCTTCATGATGATGATCCGAATGATGGTACGGGCACCCATCATGCTGATCATGGCCGTTATCATGGCCATCTCGCTCAATGCAAGGCTTTCGCTGATCTTTCTGTTTGCTATCCCCATATTGGGTATTTCCCTTTATTTCATTGCGGCCAAAGCGTTTCCCCGCTTTCAGGTCATGCTGAAAAAGTATGACAAGCTTAACGCCATCATTCAGGAAACCCTGATTGGCATCCGGGTTGTAAAGGCCTTTGTCCGCGGCGAATTTGAAGAGGAAAAATTCCGTGACATCTCTGATCAACTCCGGCAAACCCAAATAAAGGCCGAACGGATTGTGATCTGGCAAATGCCCATTATGCAGTTTATAATGTACGGATGCATGATCGCGGTCTCCTGGTTCGGCGGGAACCTGATCATCTCAGGCCAGATGCAGTCTGGTGAGTTGATGGGATTTATCAGCTACATCACCCAGATCCTCATGTCCTTGATGATGATATCAATCGTGTTTGTTATGCTGGTTATTTCACGGGCTTCCATCACCAGAATCGTTGAAGTACTCGAAGAAAAGCCGGATATCACTGTAAAGGAAAACCCAGTGACCACAGTGGATGATTCCTCCATCACCTTTAGGGACGTATCCTTCTGTTATGGCGGTAATGAATGCAACAAAGTGCTTGAAAATGTGAACCTGTCCATCCTGCCCGGTGAAACTATTGGCATTATCGGAGGTACCGGTTCTGCAAAAACAACCCTGGTGCAGTTGATCCCGAGGCTGTACGACACCACCGAAGGCAGTGTCCTGGTGGGAGGCCGCGATGTCAGGGATTACGACCTTCAAACCTTGCGAAACAGCGTTGCAATGGTGCTTCAGAAAAATGTATTGTTTTCTGGTACCATCCGGGATAATTTGAAGTGGGGTGACAAGGATGCTCCGGAGGAAGAAGTCATCGAAGCATGCAAAGCCGCCCAGGCGCATGATTTTATCATGTCTTTTCCCAATGGGTATGACACCATGCTGGGTCAGGGTGGTGTGAATGTTTCCGGGGGGCAGAAGCAACGTCTGACCATCGCCCGGGCTCTGTTGAAAAAGCCGAAGATCATTATCCTCGATGACAGCACCAGTGCCGTGGATACCGCCACAGACAGCAAAATCCGGGCGGCGCTGAGAACTAACCTTGCGGGAACCACGACGCTCATCATTGCGCAGCGCATTGCGTCGGTAATGGACGCAGACAGAATTATCGTCATGGACGATGGTCGGATAAACGCCGTGGGAACCCATGACGAACTGATGAAAACCAACCAGATTTACAGAGAAGTCTACGAATCCCAGCAGAAAGGGGTTGAAGAGCATGTCGGGGCATAAACCTGGGGGGATGCATGCATCCAGAAAACCAAGGGACACCAAAAAAACCGTCCAAAGAATTTTATCCTATATGAAAAACTATCGCGGGAAGCTTATTGCAGTGTTTCTGCTTGTTATTTTCAGCGCTTTGGCACAGGTGGCGTCAACCTACTTTCTAAAGCCCCTGTTCAATGACTATATCCTTCCTTTTGTGGGCAAGCAAAACCCGGATCTGTCCGCATTTATCCGGATGCTTGGCTTGATGGCCGTCGTTTATGCTGTCGGCGCCCTTACCACCTTCGCATATAACAGGCTGATGGTAACCATATCCAGCGGCGCAATGTTTCAGATCCGTTCAGACCTTTATACACGCATGCTGAAACTGCCCATTCGCTACTTCGACACCCATACCCATGGCGAGCTGATGAGCCGTTTTACAAACGATACTGACGCGCTGCGCAACATGCTTAGCCAGAGCTTTGTGAACATTTTTTCCTCCTTCGTGAATGTGTTCGGTGTTTTTATTGCCATGTGTATTTTAAGCCCCATTCTGACGGTAGTTGTTGTTCTGATGCTGGTTTTAATGCTTTTTATCATTACGAAGCTTGGAGCTAAAAGCGGTAAATACTTTAAGGATCAGCAGATATCTGTCGGAAAGGTAAACGGCTATATTGAGGAAATGACTGAGGGGCAGAAGGTTGTAAAGGTTTTCTGCCATGAGCAGGAATCCCGTGAAGGCTTTGACAGGTTGAATGAGGAGCTGTTTAATGCATCCAAAGGCGCCCATACCTTTGCCAGTATGCTCAGGCCTATCATGGGCAACCTGTCCTACATACATTATTCCATAACTGCCATTGTAGGTGCTGTTCTGGCCATTTCTTACGGCCTGGATCTGGGTTCTCTGGCATCCTTCCTGCAATACACCCGCTCCTTCTCACAGCCTATTACGATGATGTCTGAGCAATTGAACTCTGTCTTAATGGCGTTAGCCGGTGCTGAAAGAATTTTTGAGATGATGGACGAAAACCCGGAAATTGATGAAGGAACCGTCACACTGGTGAATGCTGAGTACGATGCGATCGGAAGGCTTCATGAAGCCGACCATCGCACGGGAATATGGGCATGGAAGCAAAAGCCCCGGGAGGAAGATGACGGATCTATTACTTATACACAGGTTAGAGGGGACATCCGGGTGAATAATGTTGTTTTTGGTTATGAGGAAAACAAAACAGTATTAGATAATGTAACCCTTTATGCGAAACCCGGACAGAAAATCGCTTTTGTTGGTTCCACCGGTGCCGGAAAAACGACGATCACAAACCTGTTGAATCGTTTTTACGATGTACCGGAGGGCAACATTTTATATGATGGCATTCCCATTAACAATATCAAAAAGTCGGATTTAAGAAGATCCCTCTCAATGGTTTTACAGGACACCCATCTTTTCACCGGAACCGTCATGGAAAACATTCGTTACGGCAGGCTTGATGCTACCGATGATGAGGTTATCACTGCCGCGAAGCTTGCCAATGCTGATTCCTTTATCCGCCATCTGCCTCAGGGGTATGACACACTGTTAACCTCTGACGGGACGAACCTGAGCCAGGGTCAACGGCAATTGCTGGCCATCGCCCGCGCCGCTGTGGCCGATCCGCCGGTATTGATTCTGGATGAGGCTACAAGCTCCATCGATACCCGCACCGAGGCGCTGATTGAAAAAGGTATGGATAAGCTGATGGAGGGCAGAACTGTTTTTGTCATCGCCCACAGGCTCTCCACCGTACGCAACTCCAATGCGATTCTGGTGCTGGAGAATGGTTCCATCATCGAACGTGGCGACCACGACGATTTGATCCGCCAGGCGGGCAAGTATTTCCAATTGTATACCGGAATGTTCGAGCTGACTTAAAGCTTCGCGTCGTTTAGGATGATTTAAGTTGACGTAAGCTTCATACCAGTTAGATCGATTCGAGTTGATACAAGCTTTGCATCAGTTGGATGGTTCTGTTTGATTGAAATATATAATAAGGGACGGTTTTATTTGACCTTAACTTTATGGCAAATAGAACCGTCCTATGTTTTTTCATCAGATGTTATACTTTATTTGAGAGTCGTTGGGAACAGGCTGTTGCCACTTCGTCTGCACGAGGCAATTTGCGTTTATAGAATGTAAACCATACAAAAACTATGATACCGCGCAAGATTGCCGAAACCATGATGCCCATCCACAACCCGTTTAAACCCATCCACTGTGCGAACCACCAGCAGAGAACGGGGCGAATGAAATTTCCTGCAATGCTTGACACGCTTGGTGGCATGGTTTTTCCTATACCCCTGAATGTACCGGAACATGCGCCCTCAAGCGCCATAAATAACTGGCATCCAGCCAGGATGCGCAGGTATGTAGCCCCCATATCCAAAATTTCGACAGGCTCATGCAAGAAAAGAGAGAAAAAGAATCGCCCGCCGAATACCAGGAATAGAGTTACAATCCCCTCCCATACCAAAAGAGTAACCAATGAAATACGATAACCCTGGCGGATGCGCCCCCATTTGCGCGCACCGTAATTTTGGCCCACAAAAGCTGTTATGGCGGAAGAAAACCCTCCTCCAATAAGCCAGGACAGCGATTCAATTTGGCTGCCGACGCGCTGTACCGCAACAGCCGTTTCACCATACCATGCAGATACCATACTGGTAACAACCATGGCAAGTGCTGTAAAAGCACCGCTTTCCGCTGCTACAGGCAAGCTCCAACGCATAATCTGGCGTATTCTGGCAGGATCAGTGCGGTTAAAAAACTTGAAATGTTCAAAAGGCCTGTGGGGATGACGTTTTACGAAATAGATAAACAAGATGCAAACCGTGGCTTGTGCAATGATAGTGGCAATGGCCGCACCGATTACATCCCATTCCCATACCAGGATCATCAGTGGATCCAGCACCATATTCAGGATAAGCCCTACAGCGTTTGCCCAAAAGCTAAGGCGGGAATTACCGGCTCCGTTGAATGCACCGGTAATTGCGGCAGACACATAAGTAAAGGGGATGCCCAAGCCTACAATCCTAAGATAGTCACAGGTTTTTTCGAACACCGTCAGATCATTCACCCGAAACAGTGATACCAACGGCTCTGCCAGTATAATCAGCACCAAACCATAAATAGAGCCCAGTATCAAGGCTATGCGGGTAGAATCCTGAGCGTAGCCCTGTGCGGTTGCGACATCTCCGCTGCCCAAATTCTGCGAGGTGCCAATCTCGGAGCCCATGCGTCCAATCATCAAAAGCGCCATACCCAGCCACAGAAACATACCCGCCAGCCCGCTGGCGGCCACGGCCACCACGGCCTGCGGTGTTCGGCCAAGCCAGAACATGTCGGTAAGATTATATGCCATCTGCATCAGTTGAGTACCCATAATCGGTACCGCTACCTGCAGCATTTTTTTTAGTATTCCGCCCTGTGTTAAGTCCTGTTTATTCAATGCCACAATCCGTCTTTCGTATATATTTTCACTTCATTATGCAGTTCTATGTCAACTATTGTCAAGACCCACTCCCGATCGGATAAAGTCAATTCCTTGTTTCTTTCTCCACAGATATGGCATGTCTTGCTGGATGGGTACCATTTATCAATCACAACCAGTGATTTTCCCTGTTCCGTAAGTTTATATGTCAGAAAAGCTTTGAACATCCCGAATCCATTATCGTTTGTTGATTTTGCGAGATGTAACCCCTGTGCCATACCATACTGCATCAATTGGCGCACCGAAATTCACAAAAGTGTAGCGAGCTTTACCAACCACAGTAAAACAAGATATGTTTATTTAACACCTTTTACTTCTTTCAAGTCGAGATTTAGGATGAAGTTCAACGATAATTTGTATAGCTCAATTTCGAACAGAACATCGTGAATATCCAAACTTCTCTTATACTTCAAATAATCAATAAAAAAATTGAAAAATATTTTTCCCTTTGTATTTTCAATATTATTGTCTAATTCATTTTTATGAATTTCGAAAAATGCATGAGACAGGGGTTTGAGCTATGGGACAATATACCTTGTCCCCCCTATCCCATTATGCACCTTTGCCATGACCGTCAGCCATTTCAATGGGCTCCAGCATTGGAAATTCATACTGATTGATCGTCAGCCCGGCTAACAGCTCGATGACTTCTCCAATGTTGTTCCTGATCGTTAACCCGTTATCGCTGATGACTTGAAGCAGCTGATTGTTTTCCCACTGGAGGAAACGGACATAATTTGCCCTTTCCAACAGATAAGGTGTGATTTGTTGCTGAACAGCCGGATTCTCCAGAACCTCACGACAGACAAAAAAATTACACACATAAGTACGATACCGAACAGGAAGGGTACACCCAAGACCCGGACGGACAAAAGGGCATGTGCGGAAAAACACGGTGTTGTCCTGAATATACCCGTCATCCGGGATTGTTCCCTCTTTCTGCGCTTTGGCATGCATCAGAGCGTCGTAGCTTCCTCTGACCAGGATATGGTCATCCATCAGTTCAGTGCCGGGATGATTCAGGATTGAATTCAGGACACACAGGCCCTCGGGTGATTGGGACATCCGCTGAAGCTCCACAGGATAGAATTTAGGGAAATAGGAGCAACACCCCCTGTTGACTGTCTGGCAAAGGCTGATGCCCATAGTGCTTGAACACCATGCGCAGCCGGTATACGCCAGCTGGGGAACTGCCTGATCGAAGTGCAAAAACATAAAAGCCATAGTTCTCTCCTGTCTAAAGCTTGCACGGTTTGAAGCGATTACCTTGGCTATTATATTCGGAAACAATAAAACCCATCAATGTTCGCTATATTCTATAGAGGTGTATTTTAAGAAAGTGTATTCACCGATCAAAATCAGACGTTTATTTTTGCAGTCGGATAAAACGGAAACGAAACTTATTTCTTTGCTGAACTCGTTTTGAGTTTTCATATTCCTCGGGATACCAGTTTCCAACCATCGGAAACATGTTACCTATCAGGTGAATAAGACACAAAAAACCTGCCGCCATTATTAAAACGGAAGTGCCACTTTCGTCTGGAGAGCAATGTACCCAAATAATCGGCCAAAACACCACCGTTTAAAGAAATGAAGTCGGCGATGATTTTTTCACTTCATTTGCCCGGACATGTCTCCACCACAGGTACCACAAAATTTTACAGGGTTATCATATTTGGTTCCGCATCCTGGACATATATATCCAACAGGCTTTGGGGTCATGTCTTCAGAATTGTCTTTTTTCAGCGTTGATTGATCATCGGCAGTATATCCTTTATTGTCATCCTTGGAAGCTATCGGTTCAGAAGGTGCTTCTGAATGATAAACATTTTCTTTATGTTCATCCCTACTATCTTCTGTACGGTTTGCTTTCTCCTCGTTACGCCTTTTTATCAGCTTAATTACCAGCCCGAGAAGCACAGCAACAATTACACAGCAAACAATACCCAAACCAAAGTATTTCAGCATCTGTGTGTAAAAGGTGGTATTTTCTAATGCCGCATATGCCTCATCTATAGATTTTAATGCAAGAGCAAAGTAATCTTCACTCCCCGAAAATTTACGGAAAGTAAGATACCTCCAGAGGAAGTAGCCCTCTGCCAGCAGGCATAAAGCTCCCAGTACTGTCACCACATTTCTCGCAGCACGCAGCAGGTATAATGCTCGGTTTTTTGTTCTTGCAAGCCCTCTGCTAAACAGTAGTATAACGCAAATCAGGATTATCGAAACAAGAAATGAACCAATTAGCGGAATGTAGTCTTTGATTTTATTCCAAAACCCTCCTTCACCACCTTCAGAATCTGAAGCTGAACCCGCATTACTTACCCTTGTGATAATTACATCCTGAGCAGTAACATTTCCAGCCCTGTCAGTTGCTTTTATTTCAATAATATTTTCACCTTTTGACAGCATTATAGTGTGTAAAAAAGTACCATCTGTCTGAACATTGGCTGTTTCCGCTCCAACCTGGAGCACTGCACCAGGTTCTGTAACACCGGCCAAAACATATTCATCCTTGTCGACACGAATGGCTGCTTTGTTCTCTGGTAAGCGGAGCATGGGAGGCACACTGTCTACAGTTACATCAAACTTAACAACATAGATAACGTTCTTGTCTGTCAGGCAGTATCTCATTTCAGCTTCATTGTATGAATCCGGCATTTTGACAGAGAAGTTGCCGGTACCATTCAGGTTGACAGTATCGGTCTTGCCGTTAACAACAATATCAACCGACATATTTTGCGGCACTTCATAATCGATTCTTACCTGTGAAGCGTTTGTTAACCCGCTTGCTTGTGCCGTCAGATGAACACCATTATCAATTTTAATCGTTTTCGATTTCGTGAGAGAATTCTTCCCGTTCCTTCTGCCGGTTATTTCAATTCGAACAGAAGCAGCAGCAGGGTCAAATAACGCCTCAAACCAGGTCCTTCCATCTGTTATTTCAGTATGATACAATGGCTCGGTCTTGCTAACATCATCATCAAATACAGCCACAATATATTCTCTGTATTGCGACCATTCTTCCCAGTCAACCAATAAATCTCCGTCCGTAACATTCAGCTCGGCTCGAAAATCCTCAATTGCCTGGTCCGTTGTGTTACCACTAACAGAAAAAGTACCATCAGCGATTCTGGAATCGTAAACCTCTTCCACACCATCTCTTTGCCACACATCCAGGCGCAACTGGTAGTTTGCATAATCAGAAAGGTCATAAATATAAGCATCGCATGTGACTGTTTCGCCAAGAGATGCAGAGCCTTCTTCGAGCATTTTTTCTCCAACAACACTGCCGTTATCGGAAATAACCGCATAAATTCGCCATTGATAACTGTTGTTTGCTTCTCCATCGACAATGAAGCGAGTGGAAATTCGGTTATTATCCATGCTTTCAAAAGCGAACTCACTGATGGCAATAGAATTCATGTAGCTTGAATAGTTAATTTCAACCTGGGTATTTGATTTTTTGTCATAGGTTATTTTCCATGTTCCTGCCGCGGCATTTGGAATATAGAACTGAATCCAATCGTCACCACTATCATAACGAAGCGATGTGCCTTCAATCACCGAGCCATTCGGGGCGATAAAAGACACAGCCGGCATTTCCCTGTCGAACAAAATAGACACAGCCATGTTGTAAGAACGGTCAATCGTAAACATTTCTTTTGTTTCGCTCGCTGCAACGACAGTTAATGGCAATGATATGAGCAGGATTAATGCAACCAGCAATAATGAGACTCTCTTAAACATAATGACCTCCTACGATACTTTACCTGCCATGTTCTTTGGCCAGGTCAAGTCAATATTCCATGGGCTTGAGCGCACTACCAAGGCTAATGATCCATCTGAAATCAATCGCCTGACGCCAATTGCAATTTCACCTTTAATTTCACCGCTGCTTACCTTTATAATCCACAATTTAATTTCTGCATTAAAATTTGCACCAAGTTGGATACCAATAAATTTGTTCATCACATCAAGTTCGCCCGAACCTTTCATGGTCAAATTGATTTTATATACTCCATGTTCCATTTTCCAACTGGGACCCAGTTCCAATCTCGCGGATAATCCGGAAACTGGCTCATTATCCATACCTAACAACGAGCATTCATATTCAAAACTTCCCAGCTTAATATCAATACTACCACAATCAATCCCGCCAAGTAATTTTAGTTTCGTGCTTGCCGTCAAAAGACCGTTGCCAAAGTTGAGCGTAAGCTTAGCACCGCTGAACTCCAGAACAGATACATCACCCAAATAGTCACTCAAGCTTTTTAGTTTATCCAAAGCTGTCAGTTTTGCTGCTGAGATATCGCATCCCCCTACCAATGTCCAGTACACAGGGCTCTTTGATGTGTCAATATCTTCAATGCCCACAATAAAGTCACTATAGGTTACTGGTACACCTGCAACAATGGTATTTACATTGAAATCCGCATATAGCTTTACTTCGGTTGGAACAAGACCATTGTTATGTTTTTTGAGTTCATCTCCATCATCAGGCGAATCCCATTTTGCCGAGATACCAAAACCATCACCATCGACAAATGCAACCTTAACAGTAAACTTAAATTCGTAATCATTTTTAAAGGTATCGATATGTACCTCGGTATCATTTGGGGATACATAAATCGGCATGTTTCCAAAATTCATGGGAGAATAGTTATTTTTCTTGTCCGAGTGTTCAATATCCAGCTTAAACCCAATGTTGGAAGAAGAGATGGTTATTCCGGTACCCTCGATATCGGGAATCTCGTATAATTTCAACGGAGAGTTCTTGATGATTTGTTTACCCATTGGTAAATTTGCTTCTGCTTTATCCGCACTAAACTCAATCCGGTTCGGGTAGAGTTTAGTCTCCACTGCGGAAAATCCAAAGAAAACCCCAAAGTCTATCAGATTCAATGGTGTAACTTCCACATGCGGGTCTTCGTCACCAGATCCCTTATGAAGTGTGACTTTACTCATTGCCGGTAATTTCACATTCATGCCGGCATTTGCCAGAATTTTCGCTAAACCCGTACTGTTAACTGTATTGTAATCAACATACGAACCATCATATTCTGAAAGCAGGATAGTGTCGTTTGATAAATCCCCCGTAAGCGTTACAGCACCATTAAAGTTTAACCAGCCATTCATTGTCACATGCCCTGAAAGGAATATTTCATTTTCTTCTTTTAACTTCGTATATGATATAAACCTATATTTACCGAAATCCGTAGCTTGTTCGCTGCCTTGCTTAAATATCGACAGCCCTTTTTGCAGCACTGCCATTTTGCCGTTAATCGTCACATATACGTCATAAACATCCACGCCTATGCCAGCAGGTATGGTAACAGACACAGAATTGCCATCGACAAAGGCAGCGCCTAAATCCCATTCTACTGTAGTTGTGTTTCCTTTGAGCGCGATATTGATGTTGTCGTCCGTTGTAAAGCCTTCGCCCTTAAGCACGGCATCCAGGGTTTTCCCATTCTTGAAAAGCAATCTTGGTTCGAAGCCATATATTGTTTTCCCGCTCATAAAGACGGGAGAATCATCATCGCTGGCGGGTTCGTAAATAGAATCCTTTCCACCTCCCAGGTAATATGTGACTCTGTCACTGTCCAGACTTTCGCCAACACTGACATTGAGCTCCCGGGTATAGCTTAAGGTATCTACTGCCTTAAAAGTAATCGTGTATTGATTAAGGATCTGAGCTCTTAGTCCACTGAAAAACTCTTCCAACTGATTGACTTCAGAGGATGCTGTTGGGTTGCTTGCGTAAAGGTAACTGCCACCTGTAGCAGTCGCGATTGAGTTCAGGTATGAACCATCGGCATCAGTCCCAAACCCGATGGTATAAATCGTAATATCATTAGCCTTGAAAGGGCTGCCGATATAATTCTCGATTTCAGCCATGCTTGCCATATAACCATCCTGGCCATCTGTCATTACAATCATGCTGTTAATGACCCCTGAACCTTTTGTAACCTTGTCAAGAGAATGGATTATCGAGTGGTATACTGCAGTGCCACCATCGGCATATATTGAATCTACAGCTGCAGTAAGTTCATCTACCGATAATCCAAAGGGATAATCCCCGTTTATTCCGCTATCAAATGTTACAAGGGCAATATTTTCAATTTCTG
>CAYVFB010000062.1:0-19652 GCA_964450305.1 uncultured Ruminiclostridium sp. | reverse complement strand
ATACGTTAAGAGGTGGGGCGGGGGCCCATCCGGGCCTCGTTATAAACCGTTTTCATCCCGGGCCTTGTGAGGGCCAAATGATGGACAAAGCCGGTTCCAATGCAAAATGCTCCCGGAAAACCCTCTGGGCATCCGCCAGTGTCAGTTCAGCATAAACTCTGGCGTGTTCAAAGTAATTCATGCCCTTGAAGGCAAGCGGGATAAACTCGTGGGATATATTTTCAGGGGAATTCAGGTTGCGGATAAACCTTCCTTCATGAGCCTTGCGTATGCGTTCAAAGTGGCTTTGCTCCAGCCCTTCCTGCTGTGCCTTTTGAATGGCCTCGCGGATTCTTTGGGCGCACCCGGCAGGATCCTTCGATTGTCCACCCCAGGCAGTAAAGCCGTAGGATTCCTCCAGTGTGGCTTCAGAGCCAAAGGATTGATTTATCAAACCCTCATTATATAGTTGATTATACAATACTGAACTTCTCCCCATCAACATCGAAAGTATCATTTCAAGACATATCTTTCTTTTTAACAGATCATATCCGGTGATTCCGGCCCTGTCCCTGATCCCCATTTGGAATTGAGGCATGGCCACCGCCAGTTTACTTTCAACCAGCTGGCTTTTATGACCATAGGTTTCGTCCGGAAAGACTTTTTGGATATCACCTGGATTGTTTCTGGCAATAATCTGTTCATCTGCCATTCTAAAGACGGTTTCAGGCTCCACATCCCCCACAACTACAAGAATCATGTTGGATGGATGGTAAAAGGTATAATAACATTTATACAGGGCTTCCTTTGTGATCTGGCTGATGCTGTCCACGGTGCCTGCAATGTCGATTTTTACAGGATGTTTATCATACATTGCACCAAGTAAATTAAAAAATACCCGCCAGTCGGCGTTGTCCTGATACATATTTATTTCCTGCGCGATAATCCCCTTCTCCTTCTCCACATTTTCATCGGTGAGATAGGGGTGCTGCACATAATCCATCAACAACCTGAAATTCTCTTCAAACCCCTCTGTACAGGAAAAAAGATATACGGTCTGTGTAAAGGCGGTATACGCATTGGGTTGGGAGCCCAGCTTTGAAAACTTATCCATGACGCTTCCGTCTTCCTGTTCGAAAAGCTTATGCTCAAGAAAATGGGCAATTCCGTCAGGTACTCGTGTTTGCTCGGTTTCCCCCGGGGCAATAAAGGTATTGTCGATGGACCCGTAATTGGTGGCAAAGGTTGCGTAAACCTTGTGATAGTCTTTTTTGGGTATCACAAAAACCTTTAACCCGCTCGGATGATCATATTGAATGACTTTTTCCCGGATGCGTTCAAATTCCAGTGTTTTCATGCTCTCACTCCTTTTGATTATCTGGAGATGCGGTTAAAAAGTAAACGGTATCCAGCGCGATGTTTTTTGAGATGCGCACCACATCCTGCTTTTCCACTTTCATCAGCTTTTCCAGAAAGGCTTCGGCGGTGTCATTTTGACCGGATAAAATCTGGCTGAGGAAAAAGTCGACCATCGCCCCCTGGGAGTCCTGCATGGACTTGATCCCGGTTTGGAAACTATTTTTTGTTGCTTCCATTTCGAGATCTGTGATGTTCCCGTCGCATATGGCTTTCAGCTGTTGATGAATGACATTTTCAGCTTTTTCACGGTTGGCTGTTTCGATACCGCTGGCAGCTATCAGCAGCCCTTTGAACTTTTCCAGCATTGTGAAGGTTGTATAGGCCAGGCTTTCCTTTTCGCGAACATTTTGAAAAAGTTTGGATTGAACCCCGCCGCCAAGGACGCCGTTATAAATCGCCAGAGGAAAATAATCCGGGCTGTTGGCTTCGATCTGCGTTCGAAAACCAAGACACAATTGCCCCTGGCTGACATCCATCGGCTCTTCCACCCTTTTCACCTGTGAAACCTGCTTCTGAACCTGCGGGGGGTTCAGCAACTCGTGATAGTTTCTCTCCAACAGGTTGAATTTGTCGGTGAAGCGCTTTATTGCATCTTCCCGTACATTTCCGGATATGAAAACATATATGGGGCTTTCGGCAAGCATTGCACGATACCTGCCCATAAGCCCGTCACGGGTGATGGCAGCCGCCCCGGCTTCGTCGCCGTCCTCATGAAGCGCATAGGGCTCACCAGCGCACATTTCTTCAAAGCATCTTTGTATGGCATACTGCATCTTGTCATTGACACGGCTTTGTATTCTTTGAATCAGATTTCCCTTCTCCTGCTCAAAGTAGTCCTGCCTGAAAAGCCCATCCTCTGTAACCGGATCTGTCAATACTTCAAGAAGAAGGCTTCCGGCCTCATCAAACAGGTTCATTTTTTCGGAAGTATATTGATCTGAAACAAACCCGCTGTAAAAATGGAGGATTTGAAGCTCACCCTTTTTATAAACCCCTGCTTCAAAGCTCGCACCATAAAGCTGTTCAAGCCTGCACGCCAGATCCTGCTGTGTGGGGTAACGATTGCAGCCTCTTCTAAGGACGAAAGGAAACAGCGCATTTTCGCTGACTGTTTCTTTCGCAAGCGGGTAAACCAGAAAGATATCAATTCGCATGGTCTTGAATTTATCAGATGGAATGGAATAAAAAGTTATCCCGTCCCTTTCAAACAATTTGTTTACCGCAACCAGTTTTTTTTTGTTATCCATCACTGATCATCCTTTCAGGAAAAAGGTTTCATCCAATCATCCATCTGTTTATTCATCCCCAAACATGGATAAAAATATGACGACATGATTTTGCAGCAGACCTTTATTCCAACAAATAAAGATGCACGATTTTAGTCAATGCAGTGAAATCATGATATAGTTATTGTTATTATATCATAAGTAAAACAATATTGAATTTTTTTCGTAAATGGACCGATATCATTTGAAAACGCTGAATACTAGCTTTAAATACCGGCTGCCTAATCGCATTGGGTATTTTACCGATATATGATCTATAGCCTCCAATTCCGATATGCCCTTCTCGGGGTTGGTTATAATTAACCAAAATAACAATAGTTTGAATTCCGGAGGAATGCACCATGTTCTATCTTGGTTTGGGAAACCAGATTCATTTGTTTATTATTATTGTTTTTTCTTCCTATATCTATCTTTCTTCGTTTTCAATCCGGCAGTCTTCTGCTTTCATCAAGCATTTTGGTACGGCTTTCTTTATACCCCTTGTGTTGTGTCTGATGTCCTTCTTATCGTTGAACAGGGAACATGCCTCATCCTACCTGTTTTTTTCGGAGTTTATTCTTGTATCTGCTCTTTTACTGATCCTGCTGGTACAAAAGAATGGTGATTTTACCTATGTTATTTTTTTCCTGCTTTATGCTCTGCCAGTTTGTATCGGCATTTTGAACCTGAACTTCGATTCCATCGGCCGCGCTGCGGTGTTTACCCCGGTGATTGGTGTTTATGCCGGTATTTCTGCCATTCTAGTCGTTTCCTCCATGATTTCAAAAAAGAAGGAGCACTTGCCAATGTACTGGGGCTTCCTTTCAATATGTGCTTCGCTGCTGCTCATACGCCTAAGCCCCGGACAGACTGCAGCAATAATTGCGTTGGTTATGAAAGCGACCGGATATATACTCTTTTCCTGGTTTTTTTATCGCTCGACTGTCTATCAGCTGCAGCAGCAGCATTCCAAAAACGCTTCAATGCTTGAACGGCTAAGTGATAATGTTCAACGGGAAGTGAACCGGAGAGTGGAAGAAATCGAGCGCTCCAATAAAAAGCTGGTGGAAATCTCAAAAACAGACGGCCTTACAGGTGCATATACCAAAAAGGCCATTCTGGATATGATGGATATGTCTATCAGCAAGCAACCTGATATTGTTTTTTCCATCCTGATGTTTGATATTGACAATTTCAAAACGATCAATGATACTCACGGACATATCACCGGTGATAAATGCATTAAAAACCTGATGAACATCTGCCGGAACTCCTTCCGTGGCGATGACGTGATCGGGCGTTTCGGCGGTGACGAATTTGTCATCCTGCTGCCGGGAACAAGCCCGGTGAAGGCGTATCTTGTGGCCGAGCGCTTTCGCAAAAATGTGGAACAGACAAAAGACCCCCACTACACTGTTTCAATCGGTGTGGCTTCCTACCCGCTGGATGGCAAAAATTCAAAGGGGCTGATCAGTTCGGCTGATAAAGCATTATACATATCCAAGGAGAAGGGCAGGAACATGGTCAGCCACACAGGACAGATTGAACAATGAACCAGAGTGAGCCAGGGGGACAGGTACCTTGGTCAAATTGAGCCAAGGTACCTGTCCCCTCTGTCCCTTGTCCCCTCTGTCCCTCTGGCTGCTATTGATGGTAAGTGGACAGAAAATCTCCGATGTCAGTAATCGCTTTGGTGAGGCCTTCCGGCTCCATCAGCGCAACCAGCCTGAAATGGTCCGGATGGAACCAGTTAAAGCCCGTCCCCTGAACGATCAGGATTTTTTTCTCCCGCAGAAGATCCAGTGCAAATTGCCGGTCATCTTTCAGCCCAAAATGCTCCGTATCCAAACGGGGGAACAGATAAAATGCTCCCCGGGGTTTTGTGCAGGAGACACCGGGAATTTCATTCAGCAGCCGCCAGGCTGTTTCTCTTTGCTGATAAAGCCTGCCTCCGGGTTTTACCAGATCATTGATGCATTGATAGCCATCCAGCGCTGTACAAATGGCATATTGAGAGGGGACATTGCTGCAAAGGCGCATGGAGGACAACAGAATAAGCCCTTCAATATAATCCTGTGCCATCTCCCTGTTACCGCTCAAAACCATCCACCCGGTTCTGAACCCCGCCATCCTGTGTGATTTTGACAGCCCGCTGAGGGTTACCACGAGGGTATCTTCCGTCATCGAAGCCGGAGAGACATGCTTTTCACCATCATATAGAATTTTGTCATAAATTTCATCTGAAAATATGATCAGCCGGTGCTTTTCTGCAAGGCGAACCAGCTGTTCCAGGCAATCCCTCGAATATACCGCCCCGGTAGGATTGTTGGGATTGATGATGACAATAGCCTTCGTATTTGTCGTTATTTTTCTTTCAACATCCTGGATATCAGGCATCCATTCGGCTGCTTCGTCACAGAGATAGTGTACCGGCTTACCCTGGCAGAAGTTTACAGAACCCGTCCACAAAGGATAATCCGGTGCAGGTACAAGCACTTCATCTCCGTTGTTTAGCAGGGCTTGCATCACCAGCATGATCAGTTCACTGACACCATTACCTGTGAAAACATCATCAATGCCGATATTGCGTACACCCTTGCGCTGGTAATACCGGACAATGGCTGCCCTGGCCTGTTCAATTCCGTTGGAATCACAATAAGCTTGTGCCTGAGCCCTTGTAATATTGTTCTTAATGTCATCCACCACCCTATCCGGTGCAAACAGACCAAAGGATGCCGGGCTTCCGATATTCAGCCTGGTGATCTTCTGGTTTTCGGCTTCAAGGCGTTTTACCTCTTTTAGGATTGGTCCCCTGATTTCATAAGACACCTGATTCAATTTGTTTGACCTGGTAAATACTGTGTTCATAATGTTCCTCCTCCCAACACCTGTTCCAGCAGCCATCCAATTGTGAACGGCCGATTTTTGGAACTGCTTTTCATGTGCCGGACTAAAGGTGAAGCATGTGCTATGTCGAACGAAGCGGACAGCAAGCTCACAGGATGCTTTATTGGGGTTCGCTGTTTTCCAATGGGTTGTTCCACTGTAAAGCTTGTTTTACACAAATAAAAAACTCTTCCAAACCCCGTAAGGGACGGAAGAGTTATCCGCGGTACCACCCTAATTAGCATAAATGCTCAGCTTTATCCAGTACTATCATACTGTCCCTTTGTAACGTAAGGGAAACGTCACTCCCTACTAAGGTTCGGGAGGCGGCTCGGAAGCTGCCTTCTGTACTTTCACCCGCCAGGACTTCCACCACCCCCGGCTCGCTGTATGGCTGCGATACATACTCCTCTTCGTCATTGCCTTTGATTGTTTTCCTGCCCTCACAATGGAGAACAGATTGATTTTTATTATTATATTACAGAGCTTTGGGTTTTGCAAGAAGAATTTTTATGCTCGTCATGCCAGTGGATTATTTGAGCTACTATTCACAGGTAATCAGGCGCAGCCGGCTGTATGAAATGAAGGGATCTTGCACTACTCCTGACAAGATCCTTCGCTGCGCTCAGGATAAAATAAATACCTCTTCAAAAATTATGAACTGATTTAAAGGGGGCGTAAACAGTAACGTTTTTTCGGGGAATTGGTTTAAGATATGTTGAAAATGTGAAGACTAAAACATCGGACATGGTTTGATAAACTTATACATAGGACGAATCAGAGGAGTACTTATGGCTAAGAAAAACTTTCTTATCTTTGCAGTCATCATGGTTTGTTTCACTGGTGCAGTATTTTACGGAATTTATACAAAGGCTGAAAATCAGCTGAAGGCAAAAAAACAGCCCATTACGGTAAAGCTTCCTGAAAAAGATCCTAATGAAGCAGGCCATCCGCTGCCACAGGCTTATACCACTGAGTTCCAAAACCCTCAAGAACCCGAAATACCAAAGACAATCACAAATGGCCAAAAATATTATACTCCCCTTTCCACAGCCACTAGTAAGAATATTCTGTTGATCGGCAAGGACCCAAGCTATTCCAATTTTGACATCCTGATTATCGTATCGGTGGATGAGAAGAGTGAAACCGTAAGCATGGTGGATCTGCCCAGAGACATCTATATTGATTATACCGATACGATTTTGGAGGAACTGCAAAAAAATGATGAAGAGTTTTATCATGAAAAGGGAGCCTGGAAGTTAAATGCAGCCAATGTTGTCGGCAGGAAGATCAAATACTCCCCCCAAACCGAAAGGTTTGTCGGAAAGCGGGAAATGAACTTTCTGACTGATTTAATTGAGGAAGTTTTCGATATTGGGATTGATGATTATATGGCCATCGAAACCGATGGTTTTCGTGAATTGGTAGATTATTTCGGCGGCGTGGTGGTGGATGTGCCCTATGCGATGCATTATGAGGACCCGCTGCAGGATCTGTATATCCATCTTGAACCAGGTCTTCAGGTTTTGGATGGCACCCAGGCCGAGAAATTTGTCCGTTTCAGGCAGGGATATAATGAATCTGGCCGGATGGTCAGTTACTCCCGGGCTGAAAACACCTTTCTTTTTCTGAAATCCTTCTTCAAACAACATGTTACACTGCGAAACCTGAAAAAGGCCGGAAAGGTTTTTGAGATCGCGAAGGAAAACACAGCCACCAGCGTTCAAACGGTTGGCGACTGTTATCAATATGCCCGTTTGGTGACGAAGGTTTTGGAGGATGGTTACACCATTGAATCCACAATGGTTGAATGTATAGAGTCAAGGTATATTGATGGAGCGCGGTATGATATCATCCGCAGCAAACAGGTAAAGTAACAGGTTGTTTGGCAACAGGAAAATGAACCTTCATCAGCAGTGATCCAGACGTTTCCCAGCCTCTGCTGGAAATATACTGTATGGGATTCCTGTTCGAACATCATAAGGAACAGCGTTTATGTGAATTTATGGAAAAGGGGTAAACCTGAATTTACCCCCTGTTAGGAAACCGTTCGGAAAAGCATGTTAGAATTTCTGAGCCGGCTCCTGGAATTAAGTTCATGCTTACTCTATGGGCTTATACTCGTACGTCACCTCGCCGTCCATGATGGTGACCAGGATATATTTTGCCGCCTTCTTATTTTCTGCTGTAAGCTCGGGCACATCAAAGCCTGCCGTGGAGAAGTAACGAACACCTCTGTCCTTCGTCACCTTGTTTTCCGCTCCCTTGTAAAACACCCATACATTTTTAAACTTGCTGCGGTATTTTACAAGAATGTCTCTGAATAACTGCGCTTCTTTCTTGTCGGTAAAAACCTGAAGATCGTTTTCGATAAACAGGAATACGTTCTCCCCTGTGAAGCCGTCCAGTTGCTGCAGCAGCCAGCTCCATTGCCCTGTGGTACCATTTCTGAGGCTTTTAGCTTTTATATCCAATGATATGAACCTGGAGCCCTGAAGGTCCGCGGCGCTATAGCCCACACCCGTCGAAACAGAGGGTTTTTGCAGTTGTGCCAGCACCTGATGGGAACCACCGCCCACGAATGCGCCCACCTCGATATACTTGTTGATCTTATCGGTCAAAAACGCCGTCAGATGCTTTTCCACGTCATTGACCGGCTCTCTGTCCTGCCCAAAAACCGAGAACCGATAATTTGTTTCACCCTGTACGAATGTTTTTGGCTGGCTTCTGTAATCCACCGGCTCGGTATCTGGCGGAAGTTTTGTAAAATCAACCTTGCTGCTGGTTTTCACATTGAATTGCAGATCGTCCAGGTAGATATGCCCCTCCTCGTTCAGCGGCTTCGGGTTTACCACATACAGCCGCGTCACCCTGGCCGGCTTTGCGATCTTCTCAACATTCCCCTCGACATATCTCCAACCTGTCCAGCTGATGCCTTCTGAAAACATCACATACTTCTTCTCGCCCTTCGCATCGATCACCTCGGCTCGCAGCCAGCTTTTTGTAAACCTTTGGCTGTATGCCCACAGACCAATGGTTTCGGTTTCCTCGGGGATGCTGATTCCGTTTTCACCCAGCATCAAATACGCTGCCTGGGTTTCAGGCGCCTCCTTGAACACATAGTCCAGGCGCGCGCTGGACAGACCCGAATTTGCATAATCGGCTACCACCTCAGCACCCCCGGGAACCCAGGAAGGATAGGATGAGAAGCAGATGTTTTTATTCTCAAAATTCTGAACGACGGTGTTTTCCAAAGGCTTCACAGCCGTCTCGGTGGTCATTTTTTCACGCTCGACGGTGATCACAGACAGGTCATCGAAGTATACTTCTCCGATCTCTGAGATCGGATTCACCTGAACAAGATATATGCGTGTCAGCTTCGCCGGCATGGGAACACCGTTCAGCGGGATTTCCACATACCTCCAGCCCTTCCAGTCAAGCTTTGTAAGATCGCCCAGGCGATAGACCTTGTTCTTGCTGTCTTTAACCTCGATGCGCAGCCAGTTGGAGTTTTCCTGGCTGTTATAAACCCAAAGGCCAATCCGAATGGAATTTAAAGGCAGGTCGATCCCCTGACCGGACAACTCTGCATAAACAGCCCTGTTGGTTTCGGCGGGTTCAAAATTGTAGGACAGCTTTCCGGATTTCTCTCCCCCGTGTTTTTGCTCGGAGGAAATGGTGTATGAACCTTGGACTGTAGAAGGATATGGGAGAAATGCGGCGTTTGTCTTCTCAAAACCGTCGACCAGCGTGCTGACCGTTGGAAGAACCGTAATACCGCAGTTGGCGCTGACATTGCCAACCGAAGCCTGAATATAGCCATAGCCTGATTGGGTGGACACAAAGGTGTCTCCCGTAAAGAAACCAATGCCGCCCATGGTTTTCCAGTTGATATCAGCAGGGTCAATGGACGCTTTATACCCCTCGGAATGCTCCCCGATCACTGTAAAGGTTTTGCGTTCCTTGGAAATCAGTGTGATGTTGGTATGGTTTAGGGTGAGCTTCACCGGCCCGCCAAACACATAAACAGGGTACTCGGCCTTCACGCCTGCCACTGTTGCGGTTATCGTTCCGGTGCCATAGGAGGTTGGCCGCAGTACATTCCCTTCAAATGAGCCTTCAATACCGGTAACCTGCCATTGAATTTCTTCAGGATCGATCATCACCGGGTTCAGATAGGCATCATAACCGGTTACGGTATAGGCCCTGGATGTGTTGACAAAAACATTGGGATCGGTTGTATGGATGCTCAGACTGGCCAGGGGCGAAGGCGGCGCTTTGGAAAACACACCCACCGCGTTGGGGATTTTGCGCTGGACACCGTCACTGGGGCTGTTTTGCACCGCAATGGTTTGTGTGCCTGGCTCTCTGGAAACCATAGTGGTTGAACCGCCGCCATCCAATGCGACAGCGTTCCAGGATCCAATTTCCAGCATGAACGCGGCTAACTCCTGCATGGTCATGCCGATGCTGTGGGATTGCCTGCCGTCTACAGTTACCATATACAGCATCTTTCCGTCCCGGCTGCTGCCTACGGCCGTTCTTGGGTGCCTTCCTGCCACTTCGTGGGTAAAGGTTTGAGGAATAGCGCCATCCACCACAATCATTCCACCACCGCTGACAGCCATTTTCATGTTGTCTGCATCCGGTGAGGTTACAATTTCAAACCTGACCGGGTCACCCACCTTGAAGTTTTCAGTAATCAAAGGGGTGTTTTCCTTCCGCGTGATCACCACATAACCGTTCACCGGAATATCGGCAGCCTCCATATTATACCGGATTTCCTTCACAACCCCGTCGGCAATGATCATTTCGGTCATATCGGGATAATAGCCATTGCGGGTGCCGATGGTCTTGGTACGCCATTTTCTGTCCAAAACCGTAAAGTCCGTATAGCCGTAAAAAGGCTCATTATATCTGGCAATGCTGATGAACCCACCGTTTGGCCCGTAAACCTTCATGTCGGTTTTCCAGTAACCAAAAACAGCCACATCAGAATTGTCGATTCCAAATGTAGCCATATTGTCTTTATCCAGATTAAAGTTTGCGTCGGCTGTTTTCAGGTTTTGGCCTTGTACCATGGGGCCTATCACGTTCTGTTGCCCGGCCTGCTCGGAAGCGAGGAAAAAACTGCCGTTAATGCCGGCAATGGCACCCCATTCCTTCATATGCGCGGAAGTTGTCTGGGGCTTTTGAATGGTATCCTTGTTGGCCAATGTATCGATATGTACGTTTGAATTGCTGAGGTTGGCTTTCAGAACATAGATGGTCTGCCATCCCAGATCGGTATACCGCACGATTTTGTCCTGCGTAACCCCGGAGGTAATGGTTTTGGATTCCAGATTCTGATAGATGACAGAATTTTCAACGGGTGCATCGACCCCCTGTGCACCCACTGAAGTTGATGTGAGCAATATCAGACCTGATAAAAACACTGCTGCTGCTTTTTTCATATGCATATTGTATTCCTCCGTAAAGCTTTTCTTTTGTCTGCTTTTCCTTTAGACCCTTTCGGGCAGGAATAGGTTCCACCTGAAAGGGGATTGACCGCATGTTGAGCTTGAAAATGAATACCTGTGATGGAACAGCCCGTTCAGATGGGAATGGCCGGGGGACGGCAATAACTACAAGCTGCACGGCAGTTGGTGAGCCTGCTTCAGGCCTTGCTGTGAGCAGGCCTGCTTGCTTCTATTTTACCATGCAGGTGGGAAAAAGACTACTTTACAAGGTTTACGTTTTCATTAAGTATATCACAGGAAAAAGACATTCTGATTACAAAGTGAATACAGTGAAATCAACGTTACTTTTTCCCCTTGGCAGGTTCGATATTGATCCGTTTGCCCTTAATCTGCGCCAGTTTCATTGCCGCAAGGACCTCTTTCTGGTTTTCAACGGGCACTTCGACAAAGGTGAATTTATCATACATGTCAATTTTCCCGATGACCTTTCCCTGAATTCCTGTCTCACCAGCAATGGAACCTACAATGTCCCGCACCTGGATTCCGTCCTTTCGACCCACGTTGATGAACAGCCGTACCATGCCTTCTTCAGCGCCGCTGTCAGCATAATGCTCTTCATGTTCGTTTTCTTTTCCGTGAATCTCCTTATTATCCGATAAGACCATTTTCATCAGCGCAGCCGCAACATCCATCGATGTATATTCATCATCCGTCAGTTGTTCAACCATTGACAGATAACGATCCAGCTCCGGTTCATCCATTATTTGCCGGACTCTATCAAAGAAACGGCTGGTTTTGCTCTCTTCGATATCGTTTTGCGAAGGAATGGAGCGTGGAAAAATCTTCGTATTGGCATAACGTTGGATGTCCTTAATGGCATAAAACTCTCTGCGGCCGGTTACAAAGGTAAACGCTTTTCCGGTTTTTCCAGCTCTTCCCGTTCGACCGATGCGATGCACATAATATTCTTCATCCTGAGGAATATCGTAGTTGAAAACAATCTCAATATCATCCACATCAATTCCTCTGGCTGCAACATCGGTAGCAACAAGGATGTCGATGCGCCCATTGCGGAACATGCCCATCACTCGATCCCTTGCGGGCTGCCCCAGGTCTCCATGCAGCCCCTCAGCCAGGTATCCGCGCAGCTGCAGCTCGCTGACCAATTCGTCCACACGTCGCTTTGTGTTGCAAAAAACAAGAGAAAGCTTGGGGTTGTAGTAGTCTACCAGCCTGGTGAATGCTTCAAGCTTCCGAACCGGTGTAACCTCAAAATAATATTGTTCAATACTCGGTACAGTCAGCTGCTTATGGTTGACCTTGATGGTAACCGGGTTTTTCAAGTATTCCCGTGTAATCGCCATGATTTCCGGCGACATCGTTGCAGAAAACAGAAGGGTTTGTCTCATTTCAGGAACATCCTTCAAAATGGTCTCCATATCTTCCCGGAAACCCATGTTCAGCATTTCGTCCGCCTCGTCCAGAACAACCATTTCCACCGAATCCAGAGAAATGGTTTTCCGCTCCATGTGATCCATCACCCTTCCCGGTGTACCTATCACAATATGCACGCCCTGGTTCAGGGCTTTGATCTGACGGTCTATAGGCTGTCCGCCGTATATGGGAACCGCTTTCAGTCCCTTTTTGTACTTTCCGAACTTTTTAATTTCTTCTGCTGCCTGGATTGCCAATTCACGGGTAGGACACAGGATGAGAACCCGAACCCCCTTATCAGAGGGATTGATTCTTTCTATGGCCGGTAAGCCGAAGGCGGCTGTCTTTCCTGTTCCGGTCTGAGACAGACCGATCAGATCCTTCCCCTCAAGGATCGCAGGTATAGCCTGTGTCTGGATGGCTGTTGCTTCTTCAAAGCCCATCTCTTCTACTGCCTTCAGCAACTCCGGCGCTAAAGGCAGCTCTTTGAACTTCATTTTTTCCATATAAAATCACTTTCTTCCTGCTGTGGCAGGATTATTCCCGGGGTGCGCCTGATAATGTCGGCAAGATGGCCCGAGTTTGCTGATTCCTTTGAAATAATTAATGATCCTTGCGCAGTGAGCGCTGATTGCCTTTCTCATCCACAAGGATAATGCTGTCCAGCTTCTGCTTCACGCCCTTACGGAAAGCTGCCAGATATTCTGCGCGAAGCCGTTGCTGCTCATCGGCTTCTTCCGGTGTAAGCCCAACGGTTTTGGCCTTACGCGCCAACTCATTGATTCTCTTGATATTCATCTCATCCACTGGTTTATTTTCTGAATTCATAGCTTTTCCACCGGACCGATTTCTTCGCCGAAAGTGTCTACCGTCACTTCGCGCATGGTCTGCGCTTCTTTCGGACGATCCTGGTAATCTCTTCTCACGGATACTATCCGGTCGGCTTCCTCCAACCCCTCGATCACCTTGCCAAAGGCAGCATACTGCCCATCGAGGTGCGGTGATTTTGCGACCATGATAAAAAACTGCGAGCCTGCAGAATCTGGGCGCTGGGAACGAGCCATGGAGATCACTCCTCTGTCATGGGCCAGGTTGTTCGTAAAACCATTGCCCGAGAACTCTCCCCGAATGGAATAGCCAGGGCCTCCCATGCCTGTTCCCTGAGGGTCACCGCCCTGTATCATAAACCCGGGGATTACCCTGTGAAAAATGGTACCGTTATAAAAGCCGGCGTTGACTAAAGCAACAAAATTTCTGACAGTATTCGGAGCGGTATCTGGGTAAAGCTCAATCTTAATACTGTTTCCGCTTTCCATCGTGATGGTTACAATTGGATTCTTCATAGGCTTCCTTTCTTTAATTGGGTATATTTTCATTACAAAAATGCAAAGCTATTGTATCAAAAAACACACAAGGTTACAAATAGTTTTCCCTGTGCATCCGGCTTTATGTTGTTTCTCTTTTCTGTTGTGATACAATGGTCAGGAGGAACCCGGGGTTATCGTGCCTTTTAGCTTTGATTACGGGAATCGCGTTGGAGGATTCGATCGATGGATAATCAAACGGATCAATTTCTAACTGTAAACCAATGCTCCATCCGGTTTCGGGAAGCCGGAAACGGACCAACTCTTGTGTTGGTACACGGCATCGCCGGGTATCAGGAGGAATGGCAGCCCGCCATCGCTATCCTTCAGCAGCAGTTCAGGGTTATCACGCTGGATCTTCCCGGACACGGCTTAAGCGGAAAACCCGAAATTGACTATACCATTCACAACCTGACAGGTTTTCTGAAATCCTTTTTTGAAGCCATGCAGTTGGAAAAGGTATTCCTTGCAGGGCATTCCCTGGGCGGTGCAATCAGTTTAAGCTTCACCATGCAATACCCCCATCTGGTGGAACGTCTCATCCTTTTGAACAGTGCGTTCACCCGGTTGCCCCTTTTTATACGGCTTGGTTCATTAGGGTTTCTTCCTCATGTGATCCGCAAAGTACCCTTCTCTTTTGTAAAAGCTTCGGCAGAACGCGCTTTTTATGATCACAGTATGATCACAAATCGCTGGCTGAAGGATGCGTACCGTTATATGAATGAACCCGGTGCTTTAAGGGTGATGTTTTCCATCATCCGTTCAAACATGACCCTAATGGGATTGAAAAAAGAACTACGGGAACTTTTTTTGAGTAAGCTTAATCAGTTGACTACACCCACTCTAATCCTGTATGGTGAAAAGGATCGAGTATTACCGAACAGTAATTCCAAAACACTGCATCAGATAATGCCGGTTACCGAGTGTATTCCTTTTGAGGACTGCGGGCATGAGCTGCAGTATGAATGCTGCGAGCAATTCTGTGAGCAGGTGATTCGTTTTTTAAACCAAAACAATCCCGTTAAGATGGAAACCGGGGAGCAAAAAACATGATGAAGGCAATGACATTTTCACTGTTACAGGGGTCGTATGCTGTTTGCAGATTGGATAGTACTTCAGAAATACCTGATTGGCTGAAGGGCGACGCGTTTTATTCCATCACAAAAACTTATGAGGAATTGTCTGTGGTGTGCAGTGAAGAACATATACCCTTTGATGTTCAGAGCGAAACAGGCTGGAGAATTCTTAAAATCCAGGCGAAACTGGATTTTTCACTGACAGGAATCCTTGCCGGCATCAGTACAATATTGGCCGACCAGGGTATCAGTATTTTTGCACTGTCTACTTATGATACAGACTATGTACTGGTAAAAGAGAAAGATCTCGATCAGGCAGTTGCAGCGCTCCGAAAGTCAGGACATACGGTGATCTGTTAAGTTCCTCCGCACTCGTCAATCTGCTTTACTTCATTTCGCAGGCTCGGTTCCTCCATGAAATCACTGCTTGCCTCTTGCGCGCCACTAACCTATATTTCATTAAGCAGCGGGGACAGCTCTCCCTCATACAGAATGAACAGCTTATGCAGGGGCCGGGTCATAGAGACATACAGCAGCTTGATATCCAGCTCATCCTCCTGATAATGGGTGCTGTTGGCGTTGGAGAGAATCACGATGTCAAATTCCAGGCCTTTGGACAGATAAGACGGAACGATCACCAGTCCGCTCTTGTATTCATCTTCCTTACCTGTGATCATGTGAATATCCTGAAGTTCCTTTCTGACGGCATCATATATCTTCTGACATTCCTCCAGCGTTTTACAGATGACCGCGGCGGATTTAAACTGCGCTCCCATTTCAGTGCGAAGGATGTCCTTTATCTTCTGAACAATCTGCTGGGTATTCTTCTGTTCAAGGATTTTTACCGGCTCCCCGTGTCGAATGACGGGCTGCCCCTTCGGGATGTTATCCTGGTGCAGATGGTCGATCACCCTGTTTGCCGCTTCCATGATCTCAACCGTTGTGCGGTAGCTTTTTTCAAGCATCAGGATTTCGCAATCCTTTTCCTCAAATACATTCTCCCTGATGTCATCCCATGAATGGACGCCCCGGTAAGAATGAATTCCCTGGCACAGGTCTCCGAGGATGGTGAAGGAGCTGTCCTTGATGATTTTTCGCAGCACATAAATTTGGAAAGCACTGAAGTCCTGCGCCTCATCAATGATAATGTGCTTTACCGGAATTTTCTCGTCCATGCCGTATATGCGATATTTCAGATAGATCATCGGTGCCAGGTCTTCCAGCTCAATCAAGCCCTTACGGAATAATTCTTCAGAAGCTTCCTTGAGAAAAGGAAGAAGGGTATAAAAATCATCTTGTGGTGATGCATCTTCTACAATGGTTTGAATACAGTCCTTATAATACTCTGTTGGATCCGGCTTTTCGATTAACCTGACATACTCTCTTACCGCTTTTTTTGCTCTTTGCTCCAGTTCCGCAATCGCTTCCTCCTGCCTTTGATACAGCCTTTGAATCAGGCTTTGCTTTTCCTCCTGGCTTTTGGTGCTGCTCTTCACTTTTTGCAGGAAATCAAAGCCCTTATGCTGAATTTCAGCTTTCATCTGCTGCTTTTTCTTTTCCAGGCCTGTGGTCAGATGCTTTTTAATCTCATCAATACGCTGGGCGAAAGGCCATCGTTGATATTCAACGAGAAAAAGGCTGTTAATTTCATCATAAGAATAAACAATGGTTTTCCCGATACTAAAATCCTGTTTTGGGATATAGCTTTTTTCCACCTTTGCAATATATCGATCAATGATCTCCTTGAACTCCATGGAGCACTTCAGTCTGGAACATTTCTTCCGCTGCTCGTCCACCGCTTTTTCGTCAGGGGTTCGATCGCTGTTGGAAAAGCTGACCAGCTTCTCATTCTCGTCCTGAATTTTAAACTTCTTTCGCAGCAAATCTATGGTAAAATCCTTGAAGGTGGTCTGTTTTACCCTATCAACGCCCAGTTCGGGCAGAACCTCGGAAATGTAATTCAAAAACAGCTTGTTAGGCGCGATGATCATGAAGCTTTCCGGGTCAAAGGATTTGTCAAAGGTATACACCAGGTAAGCAATACGATGCAAAGCGATGGTTGTTTTTCCGCTACCGGCTGCTCCCTGAACAATCAATGGCTTCCACATATCTGCCCGGACAATTCGGTTTTGCTCCTCTTGAATGGTGGAAACGATGTCCTTCAGCCTGTTGTCCGCGTTTGCGCCAAGACAGGACTGCAGCAGCTCGTCACTGGTGGTAATGTCAATGTCAAAGATGTTTAGCAGCTTTCCTTCATCAATCGTGAACTGTCTTTTCAGGCTCAGTTTTCCCTCAACGTTTCCGTCCGGGCAAACATATGCGGCATCTCCCAGCCGGCCTTCATAATACAGGTTTGATATGGGGGCGCGCCAGTCCACGATCAGTATTTTTTGATCCTCCTCCCTGGCCAGAGATACTTTTCCGATGTACAGCTTTTCCAAAATATCAGAGGTGTCTTCCTGAAAGTCAATCCGGGCGAAATAGGGTTTTTGCACCGCCTTGGTCAGGTTTTTCACACGGATAGCCTGGTATCCCTGAATGCGCGTATTCACCAGCAAATCGATATAGTCCTGGCTGCCCTCCGCATTAGCGTGCTTAAAGCCATAATCAACCTTTTGATCAATACGCTCCTTTTCTTCAATGGTTTTCTTAAGAGCCTTCTGAACATATTTTTTTGTGTATTGCAGGTTTTTGCTCTCCTCCGGATAATCCGGATGATCCATTCCCGGCATAGAATAACCCCTCCTGTAAAATGAAGTTTTGAATCAACCGCGCCAATCTCCCGATTACCGTTGCTACCATAGTTTTTTGGAGCTAAGGCAATCCCTGAACCCGGAACTCCATTTTAACCGATATACACGTGAAAGCAAAATAGCATTCAGCCATTCCCACAGGTTATTGATCTGAACAGAGCATGCCGATTCCCTCAGAGTCCGTTTTTCTCTTTTTTTCTTGACAGTTTGGGGTTTTTATCGTATACTAATGATAGAGTTGTAGCTATCATTTAATAGTGGAAGTTTAAGTTAATATTTTAATTATGTAAACCAATTGAACAGGCAACCCCACTGTTCTTTTTTATTTTCGGAACCCTCTGAGTATATCTGTCGCTGAACAAAGACAATCTTTAGCGAAGAGAATTGGAACTATGTATGTTTTTTGAAGTCATGCCAACCGAAAATAAAACATGAAATCCTTCAATCTGACTAAAAGTGAGAGATGTAGCCAGGAGGCGGGGGCATTATGCCATAGATCGTTTAAAGCCATGCAGCCCCGATGATATTTGAATCCGAGTATAAGGCTGGTAATGACCAGATCCTACAGCAGACTTTGACCTGTAACATTGCGTCCATGATTGGCGTACCATAGGAAAGCGGCATCCTGATTGATTGGATGCCGCTTTTTGCTTTCAAAATGTCTTTTTCTTCTTAGTCCCTGTCGCCGGTAATCTTTTTACCCATAAACAACAGGTTCCCCTCTTCATTATCGACGATTGCAAAGAAGAACGGGCGATCTGCGGTAAATGACACCGGCTCGATAAACGAAGTGACTTGCATAACCACAGCTGTTACTGCCGCAGCTTCGGTTCCCTGTTCATTCACGTCAACAACTGCCTTGTGAAGAACCTGGCTGATAAATAGATTGTTCGCAATACCCGTGAAATCCGCTCGATCTGAAAAAGCTTCCCTCATCCCCAACTCCTTCAGTACGCTATTCAATTCCTTTAATCCATACTCCATCTTAAATTTTGGAATTTGTAGTTGCAGATCGGACACAGGGTTAAAGCCGGCAAGAATCCCCTTCCATTTATCCCCGTTCATGCTGTCTATCCAACCGTTGAGATCCTTTTTCGGCAGAACAACCACCATGCTGACCTTTTCATCACCGTAAGGCAAACGCACGGCCTGCAGTTCATCATTGTTCAAATAGTCAATTTTCCCGTCTCGAAACATCATTTGAACCTTATCAGTTTTACCATCAAGTGCGTAAAAGTCTTTTTCCTGGGTATTCTCCTGTTTGAATTCTGTAGTCCATTCCCCCTTAAAGTAAATGGCATTGATCAGGTACATGATGGTATCTTCCGAGATAGGGGGTGAAATAATTGAGGGAATAAGCTTGTTGGTTTTATCTGAAACCCAGTTGTTGATAACCCCCACCGAGGAAGGGGCGCTAAAGTCCAGAGTTTGAACCTCTGCCCCCAGGTAATCTTTGTTCCTGTCTATAAAATCCTTTTTCACCTGGAAGCTGTCACGAAGCCAGATGGAGTTCGCATTTTGCAGAATAACCTTTTTATCCAGCTTTGATAGCCTGTTTGCTTCGGCAGCATATGCCCGGTTCAGATCATCCCGGGTTACTCCGGCGACCTGCAGGGCCTTTTCCATCTCGACACGGGTGTTTCCTTCAGCCCCGTTCAAAGCCATGGTCAAAGCATTGGCAATGGAGTAAGGAGAAATAAAAACATTCCCGGATGAATCCTCTGTGTTTAGTTTTTTGAACAGGTTCCAAGAAAACTCCCGGTTGGCGGAGCCCACTGCTTCATTAATTTGCCCTTCGCTCTTGTTCTCTTCGGGACCCGGCTCTTCATCCCCTTTATCTACAATGATCGTTTCATCTTTTTCCGGTTCGACGGTACTGTCTTCCGGAGCACTCGGTTTCGGGTCTTGCATCCCTGAGGCTGAACTGTCCATTGGCAAATTCGATATCTTCGCACAGCCAAAGACAGATAATGAAACGATAAGTAAAATTAAAGCTATGATTCTCTTTTTCATCACG
>CAYVFB010000061.1:0-19698 GCA_964450305.1 uncultured Ruminiclostridium sp. | reverse complement strand
ATGAAAATGAAATTTCATTATAACAAGAATGAGGGGGGATATCCATGATTCGTTTCCAAAGTACGCGCAGAGGAGGCGCAGCTGGGCTTGTTCTTTTTCTGATTTTTGGCGTAGTGTTTCTTATCTTTGGGATGAAAATATACTCTTCACAGCAAACCTTTACTAAAACCGGCATCGCTGCAAAGGCTACCGTTATCAACATCATCAGTCACAAATCTTCAGACTCCGTTACTTACAGGCCGGAAGTTGAGTTCCGGACAAAAACAGGAGAAACCATCCAGGTTATACATACCATTGGAAGCAATCCTTCAAAATATAAGAAGGGTGACGTTGTGAATATCATCTACTCCCCTGATAATCCGTATGAAATCATGATGGACTTTGCTTTTGAAAAGGCTTTTTTCCCGGTTATCTTTATCGGTATGGGTGGGGTTTTCTGCCTGATTGGCCTTGGATCAGTGATTGGTATTGTAAAAGGGCTTCTTTTCAGAGGGATTGCATCATAATATCAAGGAAACTACAGTGAAATACTCCCACCGTATACATTGTTAACTGTTGGCAAAATCGGCTTCTACGTTAAAAATAGATCAGGTGGGAGTATTCTCTTGAAATCGGTAATAAGATGCGAAGAGCTGACGCAACCACCGGGCGACTTACAGTGGCAGATGCCATCCGTTCATGCCATTACGCTGTATGGCTGCAAAGAGATTATCTTTCAGATACCTGTTGTCTTTGGTTAAGCCGCGGATAAGCTCTTTAACCTGCTGGCGTTTTGTCTCCCCGTCAACCCTGCACATGCTGGGTACAGGGGTGATCCCTTCCATCTGGGCAAAGGTTTTGATTGTTATTTCATCCAGATAAATCATGGGACGAATTAAGGTAATATCCTTGCGATCCAGATATGTCACCGGAGAAAAGGTATTGACTCTGCCTTCATAAAACAGGGATAGCAGAAGAGTCTCCACCGCATCATCCCGGTGATGGCCAAATGCGGCCTTGTTGCAGCCAAGGCTTTTGGCCACGTTGTATATCGTGCCGCGCTTCATGTTGGAACACAGGGAGCAGGGATTTTTTTCATTCCTTATATCAAATACTATTTTTGCGATGTCTGTGTGCTCAATATGATATTCGACCCCCAGTTGCTGATAGAACGCAATCAATCGTTCAATATCAAACCCTTTGTTCCCAAGGGAACAGGTTACTGCGATGAGGTCAAACTTCTCAGGCAGAAACTGCTGAAGCTCCTTCAGGCAATATAGCAGCACAAGGCTGTCCTTGCCCCCGGAGACACCCACAGCAATCCGGTCACCATCGCTTACCATGTTATAATCGGTTATAGCCTTCCTAACACGGGATAAAAGCTTTTGAAGCATATTCACTCTTCCTGTCTGTTATCTACTTGAGGTATAATGTTGTTATGATTCCGCTGCAAAAACCCATTCTAAAAATATGGATGCGTTATGTGCAAAAAATCGTGTATTTCATACACCAAACACAAACTCGGAGGTTCGGTATAAAACGCGATGATTTTCGAGTAAATGCAGTGAAATCATTATATGAAAAACCAACCCGGTTTGCAACAGGCGGGTTCGCAGGAGAAGTTCAAAATGAAAAAGGTACTTTGTTTTCTGATAATATTCAGCGTCATCATCGGTGCATTATTGGGATGTAATGGTTTGAACAGTACACCAGGGCAGCCTTTTGAATCCACAGAACCGTCTATCACGGGCAGTGCCTCTGACATTTCCGTTAAGCCCACCAAAGCGCCAATACAGACGCCAACCGATGCTCCTGAAGTAACATTAACGCCAAAGGCGCCCATCACCCCCGATATTCCAATTGGAACCACAGCAACCCTGAAAGAAGATGGGTCTTACACATCAAAGGAAGACGTTGGGCTGTATATCCACCAATACGGAAGGCTTCCTGAAAACTTTGTCACAAAGCAGGAAGCCAGGAAATTGGGCTGGAACGGCGGGTCTGTGGAGTCTTATGCACCAGGGCATTGTATTGGAGGGGATCGATTCGTCAATTACGAGGGGCTCTTACCCGAAAAGGACGGAAGATTTTACACCGAATGTGACATCGATACCTTGGGGGCATCAAGCCGCGGAGCAAAAAGAATAGTCTTCTCAAATGATGGCCTGGTTTATTACACGGATGATCACTATGAAAGCTTTATTCTTTTGTATGGAGAGGAAGAACAATGAGAACAATTGTGATGGATGGAAACCAAATTGACTCGCGCAGGGAAGCCCATGCTTTTTTTAAAAAGAGTCTGCTTTTCCCGGATTATTATGGTGGCAACCTGGATGCTTTGTACGACTGCCTTGATGATATTTCTGAAAAGACCCATATCGTTCTGTGCCATTATGATCAGCTGGAAAAAAACCTGGGGGTATATGCCGCGAAGCTGTTGCGCGCAATTACTGACGCAGCCCGGAATAATGATGCTCTGACCGTATCCGTCATACCACCGCAGCCTACGGGGGAAGCTTGCGAAACCGTTGAAAATTCAGTTTGACAGTAAAAAAAGGTTATGGTATATTAAATGGGTTGTAGTGTGCTAACAGATAGATAAAAAAGGTTTGAAAATAGTTTATTAGCGGAAGGAGGCATTGAAACGATGTCAGATCCAAGAAAACGTGACAGAGACAACAGGGACCGGGATATGAACGACAAAAAAGGCGGAAGGCCCCTCAGAAGAAGAACCAGAAGGAAAGTGTGCCAGTTTTGTGTAGACAAGGTTGAGCATATAGACTATAAAGACATTGGGAAACTGAGAAAATTCCTGTCTGAAAAAGGAAAGATTCTTCCCAGAAGAATCAGCGGAAGCTGTGCAAAGCATCAACGCCAGATGACCACCGCTATTAAGCGGGCCAGACATATTGCACTTCTGCCTTACACCACTGATTAATCACTTACAGCCTATAGATGATGTCTATAGGCTGTATTTAAATCCAAATGCTGAAATATCATGGGAAATGCAAGCGCATGCGCCACCCGGTGATATAATCATATACAGAACATTGATGAAGCTGTATATGGAAGGTGCGGTGGCATGATGGGCAGGAATCTTGATATTACCAGAAGCTTGCGAATTGTGGAGAACCTGAAAAGTGTGCTGTTGGACGATGTGGCGGGGTTATACCGGCATTTGGCCGATCCTGTTCTTGAAGATACCCGCAATGTGGCGGCAGATACGCTGTCCGACATGATCGTGGTGGGGTATCTTTTGGGTAAACGCCTTGGGGTGGATTACACCACGATGGACAGGCATATCTCCAAAAAAATACGCCTGGGTTTGATTCATGAAAACGAAATAGAGAAGTATTTCGGAGATTTGTCAGAGCTTGCCCGTATGCGATCCAGTGAGGTTCGCGAGGCAAAATAACGAGGCCTCGATAGGCCAACGGGTTCCGGGTTGTATGATTTTTGGGTTCAATTGGGCTTTTTTAGCACGGAGGGGTCATTCTTTCCGGGCATAAATATGAGTTTTTCAAATAAATGTCTTCAACCCGTTAAAAACGGGTGTCCCGATAAGCGCGGGAACTCAGCCATCGATTACAAACCGGAGGTATACAGATGAAAGTCATTTTGAAGCAGGATGTTCAGAACCTGGGCAAAAAGAATGCGTTGGTGAATGTCAACGACGGCTACGCGCGGAATTTCCTCATTCCTAAAGGGCTGGCTGTCGAGGCCAGCGCGGGTGCCCTCAATGAGATGAAAATGAAGGAAACCGCTGAAAAGTCTAAAAAAGAGCATGAGATGGCTATTGCTAAAAAGCAGGCCGAGAAAATCAAGGCAGTTACGGTGAACTTCAAGTCCAAGGCGGGCGAGAATGGGAAGCTGTTCGGCTCCATCACCAGCAAGGATATTGCCGAAAAGCTTGAAAAAGAGCTTAAAATCCAGATTGACAAGCGCAAGATTGTCCTGCCCGATGCCATCAAGGCCCTCGGGGCATATGATATCGAAATCAAGCTGTATGCGGGTATTTCAACAACACTGAAGGTAAATGTGGCCAATCAGGAGTAAAGCTCTTTGGCAGCGCATGTACTATTGGTAGAAGCTTGGGGGGCCAATCATGGATACAGGTTTGACGGGCAGGGTACCGCCGCACAGCACGGAAGCGGAGCAATCGGTGCTCGGGTCACTCCTTTTGGACAAGACATTATTACCCGATATTACCGGGAAACTGAAAAGTGAAGATTTTTACATGGAGCAGCACCGGGAGATATTCGAAGCCATCCTGGATTTAAACGATCAAAACAAACCGGTGGATTTGATCACGGTCTCCGAGCAGTTAACCAAAAGGGGCTCGCTTGCTAAGGTAGGAGATTACGAATACCTGTCAAACCTAGCCATTGCTGTTCCTACTACAGCCAATGCCCGCCACTATGCGGGGATTGTCGAGGAAAAATCCTTATTAAGAAAACTGATCCACGCCGCTAATGAAATATCCCGGAAAAGCTATGAAGCCACCGGAGATGCGTTGGATGTATTGAACGACGCTGAAAAACATATCTTTGAGATTGTCCAGAACCGCAACCAAACCGGGCTGGTTGCCATCAACGATGTGCTCAGCGACACCTTTCAACGGCTGGAAGTGTTATATAACAGTACCGGTGAATATACCGGTGTGCCCAGCGGCTTTACCGAGCTGGACAAGAAGACCTCGGGCTTCCAGAAGTCCGATTTGATTCTTGTTGCAGCCAGGCCTGCCATGGGAAAGACTGCATTTGTTCTGAACATCGCCGCATATGCGGCTATTCACAAACAGGTGCCCGTTGCCGTCTTTAGCCTGGAAATGGGAAAAGAGCAGCTGGTCAGCCGTATCCTTTCATCAGAGGCGCTTGTAGAGCTCGAGAAGATGCGCAGCGGGAGGCTGGAGGTCGAAGATTGGAGAAGACTGGCCCATTCCCTCGGTCCCCTGAAAAAAGCCCCGATCTATATCGATGACAATGCGGGGATCAGTGTCATGGAGATCATGTCCAAATGCCGTAGACTGAAGATGAGAAGAGGCCTGGGCCTGATCATGATCGACTATCTTCAGCTGATGCAGGGCCGTCGGCATACCGATAACCGCCAGCAGGAGATATCAGAGATCTCCCGATCGCTGAAAATCATGGCCAAAGAGCTGGAGGTCCCTGTTATCGCGCTGTCTCAGCTTAGCCGTGCCCCGGAAATGCGCTCTTCGAAAAAGCCCGTTCTGTCAGACTTGCGTGAATCCGGTGCTATCGAGCAGGATGCGGATCTGGTCATGTTTTTGTACCGTGATGACTATTATAATGAAGATTCCGATAAGAAAAACATCACCGAAGTGATTGTCGCCAAACATAGAAACGGTTCCATCGGCAACCTGGAGTTGGCTTGGATACCGCAGTTTACCAAGTTCGGAAATCTGGATAAAGGAAACTGATTCATCCCATGAAAGATCTCCTTGTGAAAAGAATAGCCGACTGGGCAGACAGAAAACAGGTGTTACTGCCAGGGACCGCTGTTGTGGCGGGGATATCCGGCGGAGCGGATTCGGTCTGCCTTTTGCATGTTTTGCAGAGCCTGGCCGGGCTTCGCTCTTTTTCTATTTTCGCAGTGCATGTCAATCACTTGCTTCGCGGCAGTGAATCGGATGAAGATGAAAGCTTTGTCCGGGGTTTGTGCGCCCAATGGCAGGTTCCGCTTCAGGTTTTCACAGAAGATGTGCGCGCTGTTGCCCAAGAGAAGGGGTGCTCGGTTGAGCAGGCAGGTCGTTTGGTGCGCTATCGCTGTTTTCACAGGGTCATGGAGGAAGTTGGCGCAGAATATGTGGCTGTGGCACATCACCGCGATGATCAGGCTGAAACCGTGTTTTTCCATCTGCTCAGGGGCAGCGGGCTTGAAGGCTTATGCGGCATGGAGGATAGCTGTGGGGAAATTTTGCGGCCCTTTCTGGATACAGGACGAGATGAAATCATAACCTATATTGCTCAGAATAGTCTTGTTTATCGTACCGACAGCAGCAATCAGGATAATTCCTATACCAGGAATGCTATTCGAAACGAGCTGTTTCCGCTTATCCAAAAAAGAACAGGGTTTCCAGTAACGTCTTCACTGATTAGAACAGCCCGGCTGCTTCGCGCCGACAGGGATTATCTGCAGCAAATGGCAGCACAGCATTACGAAAAGTTAGTCATATTCAAAGACGAAAATGCCATTGCACTTGCACGGGAAAGCTTGAACCAACTTCATTCGGCCATGGCTGGAAGGTGTATCCGCATGGCATGGGAAGAAATCACCGGAAGCATTACAGGAATTGAAGAAAAACATGTATCAGCACTGCTGCAGCTATCGGGCGATAAGGTCACGGGGCGAATGCTTCATCTGCCCGGGGGGATTTGCGGTAATGTTGAATATGACAGGCTTCTTCTTACCAGCCGCATCGAAAAACAAAAGAGTATGCCTTTTCAGATGTCTGTTCCGGTGCCCGGAGCGGTAAAGCTCATGCAACAGGGCATCCTTGTCAATACTACCCTGTATGAAAGGGAGGATTATGTGAAGGCTTTCGGCGGGCTTGATAAACCCGAAGAAACAAGCCTGCAGCAAATCTTTGATTACGGTAAAATAAACAAGGGAATAAATATTAGAAACAGGTGTAATGGAGATATTTTCTATCCATACCACAGCCCCGGCAGTAAGAAGCTGAAGGAGTTTTTTATCGATGAAAAAATTCTGCGGGAAAAAAGAGAAAATATCCCTTTACTTGCGGTTGACAACAATATAATATGGGTAATGGGCCTTAGAACATCAGAAAAATACAGGGTTGATCACGCAACCCGGGTCATTCTTTTTGTGAGGGTGACACCATTAGGCAGTGAACCTGCCACAGCCAAAGAAAATACAGGCAAAGAATAATCATCAGGAACCAGATCGCCGGGTTTCATTCAGGTTCAGAAACGGTGCATGTGGTTCTGTTGCCGTACCAATAGCCAATTGGAGGAGTACATCATGGGACTGAAGGTTTTAATTTCAAAGGAAGAGCTTGAAGCAAAAACAGCAGAGCTTGCTGCCCGCATAACCCGCGACTATCAAGGTAAGGAACTGGTTCTGGTAGGGGTTTTAAAAGGTGGGTTTATTTTTCTCGCGGACCTGGCCAGAAAGATTCCTCTCGATCTCACCATTGAGTTTATTTCCGTTTCCAGCTATGGCAACTCTACGCAAACCTCAGGGGTGGTTCGGATAACAAAGGATATTGATACCGATATCACCGGAAAACATGTGCTGATCGTAGAGGATTTGATCGATACGGGGCTGACGCTGAACTATTTGAAAGAGCTGTTCAATACCAAGGGCTGCGCAAGTGTCAAGCTGGCTGCGATCATGGATAAGCCCGAGCGTCGGAAGGTTGACCTTCAGGTGGATTACCCGGGAATCACCATTCCCGACATGTTTGTTGTGGGCTATGGTTTGGACTGGGGTGGAAAATACCGTAATTTACCCGATGTATGTGTGGTTTCGGAAAACTGACATTGTTTTTTACAGGGTTTTATGCTATTCTAACAGAAAGCAGCGGCGTAGTTTACCAAATAAATGCAATTCAACAAGCCGGAACAAATAGTTATGAATTATGTTTTTTTGAGAAAAATAAAAACATCAGCACCCCTTAGGGGCGTTTTGCTGACGGGAGGTTTACCCATTGAAAAATTTACGCAGCATTAGTTTTTATATTATATTGTTTGTGATCATTGTGACCATCATCGCCATGTGGAATGATTTCAATGATACGACAGTTCTGAAGTACAGCCAGTTCAAAAATGAGTTGAACGCCGGCAATGTTAAAAGCCTTCAGATACAAGGCCTGGATGCGAAGGTTATTTTTTCGCGTCCCTCGGGAGACCTTAAAGAAAATGTGATCTACAAAACCAGCTTTCTATCGACCGAGCATATCACCAAGCTTGTCGATGATGCCATGGATAAAGGCCTTTTAAATGATGTTAATTATCCGCAGGAGGCAAGGGTTCCCTGGTGGCTGAATGTTCTGCCCACGCTGGTCATTGTGGCGCTACTGGTTCTGTTCTGGGTTTTCTTTATCCAGCAGTCCCAGGGTGGCGGCGGGAACCGTGTCATGTCCTTCGGAAAAAGCCGGGCCAGAATGGCATCGGAGGATAAGATCAAGGTGAAGTTTGATGATGTTGCCGGTGCGGATGAAGAAAAAGAAGACCTGATGGAGATCGTTGAGTTTTTAAAGGAGCCCAGAAAGTTTGTGGAACTGGGGGCCAGAATCCCGAAGGGTGTTCTCCTCGTAGGCCCTCCGGGTACTGGAAAAACCTTGCTGGCCAAAGCTGTTTCGGGTGAAGCCGGTGTACCGTTCTTTTCCATCAGTGGTTCCGATTTTGTGGAAATGTTTGTTGGTGTTGGTGCATCTCGTGTTCGTGACCTGTTTGAACAGGCAAAAAAGAACGCGCCCTGCATCATCTTCATCGATGAAATCGATGCGGTGGGTCGCCATCGCGGCGCCGGTCTTGGCGGCGGGCATGATGAAAGGGAACAGACCCTCAATCAGCTGCTTGTCGAAATGGACGGCTTTGGTGTGAATGAAGGCGTTATCATTCTTGCTGCAACGAACCGCCCCGACATTCTCGACCCAGCCCTGCTTCGCCCAGGTCGTTTCGACCGCAGGGTTGTTGTTGGCTTGCCGGATATCAAAGGCCGTGAAGAAATTCTGAAGGTGCATTCCCGCGGAAAGCCCCTGGGCTCCGATGTCGATTTAAAGGATCTGGCAAAAAGCACCCCCGGGTTTACGGGCGCCGATCTGGAAAACCTGCTGAACGAATCCGCGTTGCTGGCTGCCCGCAAGGGTAAAAAAGAAATCACCATGGTGGAGATCAAGGAAGCCACGTTCAAGGTGGTCATCGGCCCGGAAAAGAAGAGCAGGGTCATGAGCGAAAAGGAAAAGAAGCTTACGGCATATCACGAAGCAGGGCATGCCATCGCTGTGAGGGTTGCTTCCACCACCAACAAGGTGGATAGAGTATCCATTATCCCATCCGGTAGGGCCGGAGGGTATACCGCGCATAAACCGGATGAAGATATATCCTACCAGACAAAAGCGCAGCTTATCGAAGATATCGTTATTTCCCTTGGCGGGCGCGCAGCCGAAGAGCTTGTTTTGGGCGAAGTATCAACGGGCGCTTACAGCGATTTGAAGCATGCCAATGGTATCGCACGGGACATGATCACGAAATATGGTATGAGCGAACAGCTTGAAAACCTGTTCTTTGGCGATGACAATGATGAAATCTTCCTGGGCAAGAGCTATGGCCATGCAAAGAACTTCAGCGAAGAAATGTCCTCCAAGATCGACGTGGAAGTGAAGAAAATCATTGACGGGGCCTACGACAGGATTAAATCGATTCTCAATGATAATATGCAGCGCGTTCATGATGTTGCCCAAGCTTTGCTGGAGAAGGAACGCCTGGAAGGCTTCGAGTTTGAAAAGATTTTCAACGAAGGCTTTGTTCCCGAGAAAAAGGAAGAAGAAAAAAGCGACACACTTGCCTAAACAAAATAAAAACCACAAAGCCTTACCCGAAAGAGTAGGGCTTTTTTTCTGCCTGCTCAAGGGCTCTCGACGTTTGGCTTGGAATCGTAAAACAGTAATAAAGCAGAACTTAATTATAAAATAATTGTAGTTGAAAGAACTTATTGGCTGTGATACAATAAACAGAGGTAATTTTATGGAAAAGAACCATGTGTTTCAACACCTGCAGGTGCCGTTCCAAAAAAGCTTGATTTATACCCGCTTGGGGTATGCGAAAACAAAAACAGTGTTGGAGCCGCACACAAAAAGCCAGATAGAGAAATGGATCACGCAAGCCCAGGGCTTATGCGACATGACGGTGGTGTATAAAATACTTCCTGTCATCCAAGTACACGAGAACGGGGTTCAGCTGGCCGAAATAATTGAATTCCCGGGCAAATCCCTTGCCCGTCTGCTGATTCATTCCACCTCAGCTGTTTTGATGGCGGCAACCTCCGGGCATAAAATTACCGATGAAATACAGCGACTGCAGCAAACCGATGAAATGTCGAAAGCGCTGGTATATGACACAGCAGCCTCTGAAATAACCGATGCCGGGCTGGATTGGCTGACAGCCTTCATTCGGCGGCCATTGACAAGCAAAGGCCAAAGCCTCACCCACATGCGCTTCAGCCCGGGTTATGGGGATCTTGGGCTGGAAAACCAGCAAACGCTGGTTCAAACGCTGGAATTGGACAAATGGGGTGTAAAGCTGACAGAAAACTATATGCTGATACCTGAAAAAACCGTCACCGCCATCATGGGCATCGAGACGCCAAGTACGGAAGGCTGATGGTCTTATGAAGCAAAGCATCTTTCCGGTATGCAGCCGAAGATCCTTCGCTATATTTAGGATGACAAGTGAATAAACCCAAGATGAACAATTCGAGTATGTAAAATTATTAAGGAAATAATCCGGGAGGGAATCGGGATGACAAAGCAGGAATTCAGGGAATGGGTGAAGGAAGGCATACGGGTGCTGGACGGTGCAACCGGGACGGAGCTTCAAAAGATGGGAATGCCTTTGGGTGTATGTCCGGAGCAATGGGTTTGTGAAAACCCCGATGCCTTGTTGAAAATTCAAAGGGATTATATTGAAAGCGGTTCTGACATCCTGTATACCTGCACTTTCGGCGGAAACCCGCTAAAGCTGAAGGAGTTTGGTATTGACAATACGGTGCAAATCAACCGGAAGATCGCAGCGATTTCAAAGAAGGCCGCGGCAGGCAAAGCCCTGGTTGCAGGGGATATTGCCCCCACCGGCCAATTGATGCAGCCATTCGGAGACTATACCTTTGAAGAAATTGTGAACGTCTATAAGCAACAGGTTCAAGGGCTGCTTGAAGGCGGGGTGGACCTTTTTGCCATCGAGACCATGATGGATATTCAGGAAGCCAGAGCTGCCCTGCTCGCGATAAAAGAGAGCTGTAACCTGCCGGTCATCGTTACGATGACTTTTGAAAAGGGTGGGCATACGATCAATGGGACAGATCCGCTGACGGCGCTGGTAACCCTGCAAAGCCTCGGTGCGGACGCCGTGGGCTGCAATTGCTCCACAGGCCCGAAGGAAATGCTTGAAATCATCCGGCAAATGAAACCTTACGCCAGGGTTCCTCTGGTAGCGAAGCCCAATGCCGGCCTGCCCCGGCTGATCGATGGAAAAACCGTGTTTAACATGAACGCAGATGAGTTTTCTTCCTATGTGGAAGGCTTCATCGAAGCTGGTGTAAACATGCTCGGAGGCTGCTGCGGAACCTCTCCGGAGTTTATTCAAAAAATTTCCGCTGTTGCAAAGGGGCGCAAATGTAATGAAACAGAAGAAATATCCGGCGCGTTGATGCTCTCATCCTCCCGCAAAACAGTTTTTATCGGCAAGGATCTTCCGCTGTGTGTCATCGGGGAAAGAATCAACCCCACCGGTAAAAAAAAGCTCCGGGAGGAGCTCCTGGCCGGCTCCATGGATTTGGTGACCGAATATGCCATGGAGCAGGTGGATGAAGGCGCTTCCGTTTTGGATGTAAACGCCGGTGTTCCGGGTATTGATGAAATAAAAACCCTTACCGAAATGGTCGGCACCTTAAGCACCCTTGTACAAGCTCCTTTATGCCTGGATTCGTCCTCGTCCGATGCATTGGAATCGGCTTTGCGGGTTTATCCGGGAAGGGCACTGATCAACTCGATTTCCTGTGAAGCCGCTAAACTGCAGAAAATACTGCCCATTGCCGCGAAATACGGCGCTGCGTTCATCCTTCTGCCAGTTGAAGACTCGGGGGTTCCTGAAAAGGCTGAGGATCGGATAGCGATCATTGAAAGGGTTTTTGAGCAAGCCCAAAAGTACGGATATACCCGATCCGATATTCTGGTGGACGGCCTTGTGATGACGATTGCCTCAAATCAGGCTGCCTCCATGGAAACCATAAAGGTTCTCAGGTGGAGCAGCGAAATCTTTGGTGCGAATACCACTGTGGGCTTGTCCAATGTTTCATTTGGTTTGCCCGAAAGAAGCTGGATCAACACGGCATTTCTTGCCATGGCTGCATCTGGCGGGCTTTCGGCAGCCATCATGAACCCGGGAGTGGAAACGCTGATGCATGTGAAACGAGCCTGCGATGCCTTAACCGGCAGGGATCATAACAGCCTTGGGTATATTCAGGCCTATAGTAGCAATGCAAATGCAAAGGACGCGAAAAAGCAGGAGGATCCTTTATATAATGCACTTTTGGAGGGTTTCGTTGGCGAAACAGCTAAAAGTGTTAAAGCGGCGCTTGAAAACGGAGAGAAACCGGCAAAAATATTGGATGAACACCTTATTCCGGCCATCACCAAGGTCGGGGAGTTGTATGAAAAGAAAGTATATTTCCTGCCACAGCTCATTCAAAGCGCGGAGGCAATGAAAGCTGCGATGGAGCTGATCAACCCTCTGCTGCAACAGGCCGGCTGTGAAGTGTCAAAAGGACGTGTCGTTTTAGCCACGGTCAAAGGGGATATTCACGACATCGGTAAAAATATCGTAGGCCTGATGTTGCGAAATTATGGTTTTGAAGTTTTCGATCTGGGCAAGGATGTTCCCACAGAGGTGATTCTTGAGAAAGCACGGCAGGTTCAAGCCCGAATCATTGGGCTTTCCGCACTGATGACCACGACCATGACGGAAATGCGCCGGGTGGTTCAAATGGCGCGTGAACTGAATCCGGACGTAAAGATCATGATCGGCGGAGCAGCCGTGGACGAAGGCTATGCCAGTGAAATTGGGGCTGATGCCTATGCGTCGGATGCTTATGCGGCCGTGAAAAAAGCGGAAGCGCTCATTAGCCAGTGATTTGAACATCCTGAATGAAGCGAAGGATCTTGTCAGAGTAATGCGAGATCCTTCACTTCGTTCAGCAGGCTGTGCCTGCTTACCTGTGAACGGCAACCTGCCACCAATACCCAAAAACATTTTTAAGAATGATCTTGACGAATTATCGGAGGCCATGCTACAATAGTAAAGCGTCTTAAGGGCGTTAAATATGGCGGCGTAGCTCAGTTGGCCAGAGCATGCGGTTCATACCCGCAGTGTCGGTGGTTCGACCCCACTCGCCGCTACCAGTTTGATACAGGAAGTGAGAGGTGGGATTCAATCTTACGTCCCACTTCTTGTATGTTACGGCCCATTGGTCAAGTGGTTAAGACATCGCCCTTTCACGGCGGTAACGGGGGTTCGAGTCCCCCATGGGTCACCAGCAGGGGATGAAGTGGGTAACCAACCCCACTTCGTTTCTTTATTTGGGAGCATAGCTCAGCTGGGAGAGCACCTGCCTTACAAGCAGGGGGTCATAGGTTCGAGCCCTATTGTTCCCACCATTAGCTTTACGGCTATATCATAACCTGATCGTGCATTCACACGCTCAGGTTTTCTTTTTTCCCATTCTAAAACAATTAATGAACCATCAGCTTTCAATAATCTATGCGCTTCTGCAAGTACTCTTTTCTGCAATTCAGGTTTCATTTCATGAAGTGCTAAGCCTAGAATTATATAATCAGCACAATCCGCCTTCATGTTTGTATTCGTTGCATCAGCACATTTCATAGAGATATTACTTAGGTTACCGTTTTTTGCCCTCTGTTTTGCCACCTGTAACATTTGTCTAGATAAATCTATACCCGGCACTTCAATATTTCTTTTACTTCTTGTCAGCGGAATACTATTGGCCATAGTTCCGCAACACAAATCCAAAACCTTAACCTTCTCATCCGGAATTAATTTGTTAATGATTGTTCTTGGACTTCTTTCCCTGTTTGCAAAGTATGTAACCTCTAATAAATCATATAGTTTTGATATTATTGTGTAAAAAATTATTAAATTACTCTTTTTCTATATCTTGAAACAACACAACCTCAGCACCAGTTGATAAATAATGTAACCATTTATAACATCCCTGAATACAAGGTGGTCATCATCTATGAAAAATCTCAGTATGAATCACACGAAATAAGAATATAATGATGATAGAAACAAGTAATCGGTAAAGGAAGAATGAGACATGGGCATAACCTTTAATACCTTTAAATTCGTATGGATACCCAGAGTATTGATCATTGCTTTTATTGTGTTCTTCTCCATGTTTTCACTGGATGTCTTCACTGAAGATGCAGAATTAGCAGATAAGCTGGTGGGTTTTTTAATCCATATGCTGCCATCCTTCGTAATGATACTGTTCCTGGTGATCACATGGAAACATACTGTTGCCGCAGGGGTAATGTTTATTGCCCTGGGGGTGGTTTTTACCTTTTTCTTCAACACCTACGAACAGGCCGCAAGCTTTTTTACGATTTCCTTCATTCCCATCCTTGCAGGCCTGATGTTTTTTGTTCCCTCGATCATACGCCGGAAAACCCCAACTGCATCCTGACGGCTTTCAGGTTCTACAGCTTTTCATTTTCATAATATAGAACCTTATCTTTCATGATCATGGTTCCAATTCCCTTGTTTGTAAAGATCTCAAGGAGAATGCAGTGCGGGATGCGGCCGTCGATGATGTGAGTGCGGCCAACGCCTTTCTCCAGGGCATGGACGCAGCCCATGACCTTCGGAATCATTCCATCCCGGATGGTGCCGTCTGCTACAAGCTGATGCACCTCTTCCACGGTTAATGCGTTCAGAATCAGATCTTCCTTTGAGCTTTTCACACCCTCAACATCGGTCAGAAGGATCAGCTTTTCGGCTTTTAAGGCGCAAGCCAGTTCCCCGGCTACGGTGTCAGCGTTTATATTGTAGCTTTGACCGTTTTTATCGGAACCGATAGGTGCAACAACCGGTATATACCCGTTCTGTGCAAGAACCTCCAGCATGTGTGGATTGATATGAACAATATTTCCCACAAAACCCAGGTCAACTTCCTGGCCGTCGTCGGTTTTGGTCAGTTTTTCACATTCGATCATGTTGTCGTCTATGCCGCATATTCCAACGGCTTTCCCGCCTTTTTGGTTGATCAGCGATACAATTTCCTTGTTTGTTTTTCCTACGAGAACCATTTGTGCAACCTCCATCGTTGCACTGCCTGTTTTGCGCAGCCCGTTAACAAATTCGGATTCAATGTTCAGCTGCTTCAGCGTGCGGGTAATGTCAGGGCCACCCCCATGCACCACAACCGGGTTTACCCCGATGTATTTCAACAACGTTATATCGTCCATGACCGAGTTTTTCAGCTCGCCGTTGATCATCGCGTTTCCGCCGTATTTGATGACGACGGTTTTCCCGTTCAATGCCTGAATATAGGGTAAAGCTTCAACCAATATACCGGCTTTTCTGATAATGTCTTTCATATATACTCATTCCTTTCGCTTCACTGAAGGCACAAAGAGTAACAGGCTGCTCATAGCTGTTCCCAATCTCCTGCCACTTATCCCAATGACCTGCCAGACTGATTCATCACTGCACCGCTTATCTGGATGAATCCCAGGGACAAAACAGACTTCAGCCTGGTGATAATTCATAATTATACATCCCCGTGTATAAAAATGCAACAGCTTGATCAAGATCATATTATACAAAGTCACTAAAAGAGAAAAAATTTTTTTGGTTAAAAAAGTAGTAGTAACCATGGGCTTATCATGCTAAAGTAATATTATGTTTCTAATTTAAAGAATCTAGTTATTAGGAGGGAATTAAATGGCTGGCGTAAAATTGGCGAATGTTTTTAAAACCTATCCCGGTGGGGTTACAGCAGTTAGCGACTTTAGCATTGATATTGAAGACAAAGAGTTTATCATTCTTGTTGGCCCATCCGGTTGCGGAAAGACCACAACGCTCAGAATGATCGCAGGTCTTGAAGAAATTACCGAAGGCGAGCTGTACATAGGGGACAAGCTGATGAACGATGTAGCTCCCAAGGATAGAGACATTGCAATGGTTTTCCAGAACTATGCTCTGTATCCTCACATGACCGTATTCGACAATATGGCATTCGGGTTGAAATTAAGAAAAACACCAAAAGACGAAATAAAGAGAAGAGTGCACGAAGCTGCCAGAATTCTGGACATCGAGCATCTGCTCGACAGAAAGCCGAAGGCTCTTTCCGGCGGTCAGAGACAGCGTGTTGCGTTGGGACGTGCTATCGTTCGTGAACCAAAAGTATTCCTCATGGACGAGCCTCTTTCCAACCTCGATGCAAAGCTGAGGGTTCAGATGAGAACGGAAATCAGCAAGCTGCACCAAAACCTCCAGACCACCTTCATCTACGTTACCCACGACCAGACCGAAGCTTTGACCATGGGTACCAGAATTGTTGTTATGAAGGATGGCTTCATTCAGCAGATCGACAGCCCGCAAGAGCTGTATGACAACCCGAACAACATGTTCGTTGCAGGCTTTATTGGAAGCCCGCAGATGAACTTTGCCAATGTGCTTGTTGTCAAGGAAGGCGATAAGGTTTACCTGAAGTTTGGTGAAAGCAAACTGGAAGTTACCGCCGACAAGGCAAAAATTGTTGAAAAATCAGGTTATATCGGTAAGGAAGTTGTTTTTGGAATTCGTCCTGAAAACACCCACGACGAACCCCAGAACCTTGAAAAATGGGCAAGTGCTATCGCGGATGCAAAGGTTGAAGTTACTGAAATGCTCGGTTCCGAAACCTATCTGTATCTGGTGATCAACGGTATTAACTTCACCGCCAGGGTTCATCCGAAATCCACCACCAAGCCGGGCGACAAGATCAAGGTTGCTTTTGACATGAGCTGCATGCACCTGTTCGACAAGGAAACAGAAAAGGTCATTGTCAACTGATGCGTTTGTGCATATCATAAACCAGAAGGTAAATAGAATCAGCGGAGAAAACTAGCGTTTTCTCCGCTTTCTGTTTTTTGGGGACGATTATGAAACTTTTTTGGAAATAATCCGTTTTATCAAATGCCGGGGTTATAAAGCGGACGAATATGGGTATCATTAAGTTAAGCTTCCCCCCCCTGAAAGGGTGGGAATTCCTGCTTCGGAGGGATCATATGCGGGTAGTTGGTTTTATAGGGCCCAGCGGTTCGGGGAAAAGCTACCGGGCACTTTGGGTGGCCAAGGAGAGAAACATTGAATATATCATTGATGACGGCTTGTTGATCTATCAAAGCCGCATTATTGCAGGCAAATCCGCAAAAAAGGAACCAACGCGCATCGGTTCCATTAAGACTGCCCTGTTCACCGAACCGGATCACTGTGCTAAAGTCATTGAAGCAATCAAGAAAAACAAACCGGAAGCTATCCTCATTCTGGGTACTTCAGAGGAAATGGTTGAAAAGATCGCAAGCAAGCTGCAGCTTGCAGGGATTACCGAAAAGGTGTTTATTAACGAGGTTGCAAGTGATCTGGAGATTCAACAGGCCATCAATACCCGGTCCGGGCAGGGAAAGCATGTGATTCCGGTGCCCAGCCTGGAGCTGAAAAAAGACTTTTCCGGTTATTTTCTTGATCCCCTCCAGATCTTCAAGCGGAAGGGGAAGGGACATTTTCAGAACATGGGTGAGAAATCGGTGGTTCGGCCTCCCTTCAGCTATAATGGAAAATATACCATCTCAGATTATGCCATTTATCAGGTTGTGAATCATATCATTACAAACATGGATGCCATGGAAAAGATTCTCCGCTTTCGCCTGAACAAGAGTGAGGATGGGGTTATGCTGGATATGGATGTTGTGATGGTTTACGGACATAATCTGCTTGATAGCATCAAATGGGCTCAGAACCAAATCCGCAGCGAGCTGGAAAGGTTCGCCGCGCTGAATGTTCGGGAAATGTATATTACCGCGAAAGGTCTGGTTATGAAAAAGACGCCGGTGCTGACCGCGCAGACGTAATAGCAAGTCTTATTGCAACAGCAGGTTTTGCTTTAGCAAAACCATCACACCAGCAACAAGGTTCTTGCCGCCAAAGCGGCAAGGTACTTATTGCCTATCTTTTCCGACAGATTTCTATACGTAATTCCTGTTTTTCTGTGTTCAGCGTCTTCAGGGAATCAAAGGGAGCTGGCACATTTTACTATACGCAGATAGTGATTTTTGCACTTAATGTTAGTTATTTAATCACTGAAAATTGTGACCAAATCATTGTAAATTTGTAGTAGTGTTATGTATATAAAGTAAGATTATTGACAACTCCTGCTTAGGTTTAATCCTCCCGGACAGCTTGGCGATGATCATACGAGCTTATAATATAGCTTCTGTATATAAACTGCTGTCCAACCATTGGAGCATATAGCCTCCTGCTCACTATCAAGTGACAGCAAGGAGGCTCTCTTTTGTAGTCAATATAAGTAGCCTTAACATAGAAAAGTATTTTTATGGGGTTTATATGGATACATTCTAAGGTGAAAGTGTCCATAATATATTCAAAAATGCTATTACAAAGAGCACAGCTGGTACATTTGATTACAATAGATAATAGAAGCTAGCAAATAATTTTTAGGAGTGTTTTCATATGAAAAATCGGAAGAGTATCCTGGGAAAATTATTAGCATTCTGCATACTGGTTTTTTCAACAAATCTATATGCTATGCCGAATGTAACCCTGGCAGAGGATAACACGACTCAGGGCAACAGTATATATTACGTAAGTCCTGATTCAACATCCACAGATTGGACGGCAGCAACAGACATTGATACTCCGTGCACTGTTGATACCGCCTTCAAGAATGCGATATCAGGTGATACGGTTTATTTTCTGGAAGGCACCTATGAAACATACCCTCAATCAGACACTACCGGCCGACCGCATTACCATGCGGTATGGGAACCAAAGAATTCCGGAACTGAGGGCGCCCCGATAACATTTGCAGCATACCCGGGAGCGGAGGTCATAATTAATGGAATTCTTCCTGAAGGGACTACAGCCGCTAATGATTCACCTGATATGATCCGTGTTTTCAGTACAGGAAGGAAGGATTATATAATCTTTGATGGCTTTATTATTCAAGCCAACAACGGAACAAAGATGGGTTCGGTAATCATTGGTTATGACATCAATAATAATTGGATTGAAAGCTCCGACAACTGTATTATCCGCAACTGTACATTCGATGGAGGAAGTACAACTATCTTAGGCACAGACAATCGTGAATGTATCCGCCTTGAATGGACAAAAAACACGCTTATTCAAAATTGCATGATCAAGAATGCCAAACAGATAAATGATTACGGAAATACCTCTGGCATAAAAATGTATTTCAATAGAAATGTAATTATAGAGAATAATGAGTTTTCTAATTGCAGTATCGGTATTTACGACAAATGTCAAGGTGAGTTTTCAACATTCCGGTATAACTTCATCCATCATTGTTTTAAGGGAATCGCTGCCCAAAGTTACAACCTGGGTGATGCTGTACGTAACCATCCGGACATGACAATTCATGACAATGTAATTGCATATAATGCCAGCATTTCAGATGTTACAGAGGGGGTTTCTTCCTCTGACAGGATGAAGATATATAATAACACCTTGTACACGGGAAACCGGCAGATAGCCAGTGTCGACCTTGGTGGTGGCGTAGAGAAGGAGTTTTACAACAATATTGTTTATGGCCTAAAGAGAGACAATGATGTCGCTTTGCTGCGTTTTTGGCCCGGTAATGGAACGACTGCCATGCCAGTGACTATCAAGTCGTGTGACCATAATCAGTTTG